>CAUQDE010000058.1:0-8169 GCA_963516425.1 uncultured Kingella sp. | reverse complement strand
CATAAAATCGGTTAAAATCCCCACGTTTAAAAGCACTTTTTTAACACTCCAAGCGCAGCAAGCAACATCGCATAACCCGTTGCCCACCGCGCCGAAATCTTGGAATAAAAAAAATGGATAATAAAGAAATAAATCAAGGACGCCGCCGCTTTCTATCGCTTGCCACCGCCGGGGCAGGCGCAGTTGCCGCCGCAGGGGTGGCAACACCACTTGTGGCAAGCTGGTTCCCGTCTGAAAAGGCAAAAGCTGCTGGTGCTGCTGTTGAAGTGGACATCAGCAAAATCGAATCCGGGCAAATGATTACCGCCGAATGGCGCGGCAAACCGATTTTCGTGTTAAACCGCACCGAACAGCAGGTTAAAGACTTGCCCTCGTTGGATGGCCAATTAGCCGACCCCAAATCCAATGCCGACCAACAGCCTGAAAACTGCAAAAACCCCACGCGCTCGCTCAAACCCAACCTTTGGGTGGCCGTGGGCATTTGCACGCATTTAGGCTGCTCGCCCACATTCCGCCCCGATGTGGGCGCGGCAGACTTGGGCGGCGGAAGCTGGAAAGGCGGCTTTTTCTGCCCTTGCCACGGTTCCAAATTTGACCTCGCAGGACGCGTGTATGCAGGCGTTCCCGCGCCCACCAATTTGGTTATCCCGCCATATAAATACATCAACGACAACGTCGTTTTGATTGGCGAAAGTTAATAGGGGTACATCATGTCAAACCAACAAACAAGCAAAACTAAAGCCTTATTAAACTGGGTGGACGCGCGTTTTCCATTGACCAAACTATGGAACGACCACGTCGGGCAATACTACGCACCCAAAAACTTCAACTTCTGGTATTACTTCGGTTCGCTCGCCCTGCTCGTTTTGGTAATTCAAATCGTCAGCGGTATTTTCCTGACCATGAACTTCAAACCGGACGGCACCACCAACGCCTACAACCTCCCCGTGGCGTTCACCGCCGTGGAATACATCATGCGCGACGTATCGGGCGGCTGGATTATCCGTTATATGCACTCCACCGGCGCATCGTTCTTCTTTATCGTGGTGTATCTGCATATGTTCCGCGGGCTGATTTACGGCTCATACAAAAAACCGCGCGAATTGGTGTGGATATTCGGCTCGCTCATTTTCCTCGCCTTGATGGCGGAAGCCTTTATGGGCTACTTGCTGCCTTGGGGGCAAATGTCGTTTTGGGGCGCGCAAGTGATTATTAACTTGTTCAGCGCAATTCCCGTGATTGGTCCGGATTTGTCCACATGGATTCGCGGCGACTTCAACGTATCCGATGCCACGCTCAACCGCTTCTTTGCGCTGCACGTGATTGCCGTGCCTTTGGTATTGCTCGGCTTGGTAGTTGCCCACTTAATCGCACTGCACGAAGTCGGCTCAAACAACCCAGACGGCGTGGAAATTAAAAAACTGAAAGATGAAAACGGCATCCCGCTAGATGGCATTCCGTTCCATCCTTACTACACCGTGAAAGACATCTTAGGCGTTGCCGTGTTCCTTATCGTGTTCTGCTCCGTGTTGTTCTTTGCGCCCGAAGGCGGCGGCTACTTCTTAGAAGCGCCGAACTTTGACCCGGCCAACCCGATGGTAACGCCCGCGCACATCGCGCCCGTGTGGTATTTCACGCCGTTCTACGCCATTTTGCGCGCCATTCCTTCGTTTGCCGGCACGCAAGTTTGGGGCGTAATCGGCATGGGTGGCGCGGTGATTTTGATTGCGCTGCTGCCTTGGCTTGACCGTGGCAAAGTGAAATCCGTTCGCTATCGCGGTCCGATTTTCAAAACCGCACTGGTGTTGTTTATCATCGCCTTTATCGGCTTGGGCATTTTGGGGGCGCAAGTGGCAACCGACACGCGCACCCTGCTCGCCCGCATTTTCTCTATCGTTTACTTCGCATTCTTCTTGGGCATGCCGTTCTACACCAAGCTGGACAAAAACAAACCTGTTCCGGAGCGTGTAACCATGAGCACGACGAAGCAAAAAATCATGTTCTTCGTTTACGTCGGCATCACATTGGTGTGCGCGTATCTGTTTGCAACTAACGTTTAAAGGGCAGAGAAAATGAAATCTACATTCAAAAAAACTTTGGCTGCCCTTCTGCTGGCAGCCCCCATCATGGCCGGCGCATCGGGCGGCGGGCATTATCCCCACGTTGAGCTTGACTCTCGCGACCAAGTGAGCTTGCAGCGCGGCGCACAAATTTTTGTGAACAACTGCCTCTCTTGCCACTCTGCCGCCGCCATGCGTTTCAACCGCTTGAAAGACATCGGCTTAACGGAAGACCAAATCAAAAACAATTTGATGTTCACCACCGATAAGGTGGGCGATGTGATGCAGGCGCACATGAATCCTGCGGACGCGAAAAAATGGTTTGGCACCGTGCCGCCCGATTTGACGCTGATTGCGCGCTCGCGCGGCAACGACTACATCTACGCCTATCTGCGCGGCTTCTACAAAGACCCGACGCGCCCAACGGGCTGGAACAACACAGTGTTGCCCAACGCCGCGATGCCGCACGTTTTGGCTGCCGAGCAAGGCATACAAGCGGTGAAACTGGATGCCAAGGGGCAGCCGGTGATGAAAAAAGACGCGCACGGCAAGCTGGTGCCTGATTTGCAGTGGGAAAGCGCAGGCAAGCTGACGCGTTTTAGTAAAGATGGCAAATTTATTGAAACCGACTACAACACATACGCCCGAGACTTAACCAATTTTATGGCGTATATGGCTGAGCCTGCCCAAGTGCAGCGCAAGCAAATTGGTTATATTGTGTTGATATTCTTGCTGGCGGTGTTGTTGCCGTTGTCGTATTTCTTGAAAAAAGAATACTGGAAAGACGTGCATTAAGCCTTGCGCTTGAATTTAGACAGCCTGAAAACAGGGGTTCTTGTTTTCAGGCTGCCTTTTTTGGGTTCTGGGGGATGGATGTTGTTAAGGGATGGATTTGGTGTTGTGCTAAATGGGTTACAAAGGCAGCCTGAAAATATAGTCCACCCCGTTTTCAGGCTGCTTTATTGCGCTGCGTGGTCGTTGGCAAAGATTAGGCTGGCGCACACGCCGTCAGCTTGGTTTTGCAACACCAGCCTGCCGCCGTGCAGGCGCATGATTTCGGCAACGAAGTTGAGCCCTAATCCGCTGCTGCGCCTGCCGTTGGCGCGGGGGAGTGAATAGAAGCGCTGGGGGATTTTGGCGAGTGCGTAGTCGGGGATGGGGTCGCCTTGGTTGCTGATGTGGAGTGCGCTGGGCGCAAGGTTGAGATGGATGATGCTGCGCGGGGTGGCGAAGTCTAGGGCGTTGGTGATTAGGTTGTTGATGGCTTGGCGCAGCAGCATGGGGTCCCCTTGCAATTGGGGGTTGGTGTTGCTGTGCAGTTGTAGGGTGAGTTGTTTGGCTTGGGCGGTGGTTTGGTGGTCTTGGATGGCTTGTTGGCAGAGCGCGGCAAGGGAGATGGGTTGGATGGTGGCGAGATGATCGCTGTTTTCTAGGCGGGCGAGTTCTAATAGCTTGGCGATGAGTTGTTGTTGGTTTTGCGTGTTGCGGATGATGCGCGCAACGAGTTGTTGTTGCTCGGGGGTGAGTGGGCTGTCTTGCAGCAGTTCTAGCGCGGCGGCTTGGGCGGTGAGCGGGGTTTTGAGTTCGTGGGTGAGCCCGAGAATGTAGTCTTCTATGTGCTGGCGGTGGTTGAGTTCGTGGCGCAGTTGGGCGATGGCGTGCACAAGGCGATAGAGATAGCTGTCGCCAAATTGGGGCTGGATGGCGCTGCGGTTGGCTGCCATGGCTTCGGCGTATTGGCGGATGCGGTTGATGCTGCGGGCGAGCCAGTAGGCAAGGCTGATGAGTAGGATAAGGGTGGTGGCGATGTGGTATTGGATGCGGGGGCTTTGGTTGAGCCATGCTTGGGCAGTGAGCAGGCTGCTGATGCCCAGCAGGATGAAGAATAGGCGTAGGCTGATGTTTTTGAAGTATTTTATCATTGGAAGCTGTATCCGATGCCGTGGTGGGTGTGTATGCAGGCGGGGTCTATTTGGGCGTTGCGCAGTTTTTGGCGCAGGGCGCGGATGTGGGTGTTGATGGTGTGTGGGTCGGATGGGTGGTTGCTGCCAAACATGGCACTGAGCAATTCTTCGCGGGAATACACGCGCTGGGGATGGGCAATCAGGGTGCGCAGTAGGCGGTATTCGCCCAGCGTGAGCGGCAGGGCTTGCCCTTGATGGCGGATGCAATGGGCTTGGGTGTCGTCTTGCCATTGGGGAACGGCTGGGGCTGGCGAATGGGTATTTTGGCTACGTTGCAACTCGTTGCGCTCGTTTTCAGGCTGCCTTTGGGCGGGCGAAATGCGGCGCAGCAGGGCTTTGATGCGGGCGTTGAGTTCGCGCGGGCTGAATGGTTTGCCGATGTAGTCGTCTGCGCCCAGTTCCAGCCCAAGGATGCGGTCGGTTTCTTCGTCTTGGGCGGTGAGCATGATAACGGGCAGGCTGGGATGCTGGCGGCGCAGGATTTGAAGGTAGTCAAAGCCGTTGATGTCGGGCAGCCCTACGTCTAGCAGCAGCAGGTCGTAGGCTTCGCGGGCAAGGTGTTGGCTGGCGGCTTGGGCAGTGGGGACGATTTGGCTGCTGTGGCAATCGCGTGCCAGAGCGATGGCGATGATTTCGGCGATTTCGGCTTCGTCTTCTAGGATAAGGATGTGGGGCATGATGGTTGGTTTGAATGGATGGGAAATGGGTTTTCAGGCTGCCTGAAAAGGGGTTATCTGCGGTATCGCATAAGCATGAATGCGCAGGAATTTTAGCGCACAACGCAATCTTCATAAATTCTTGATAACTTGTTCACAAGATTTTGATGTTTATTTTGCATAATGGCTCAGTGTTCAATTTTAGCCGCTGGCAAACGCGCGGCGGCGTTATCGGAGTTTTAATGATGGCAAATAAACTATGGAGCATTTTGGGCTTGTGCGTGGTGTTTTCTATTGTGTTGATGTTTATTCACAGCTTGGCGGAGCAGCGCGATTATTATCATTCCAGCGCGCTGTTGAGCTCGGTGGATTATCAGATGATTATCCGCAGCATGAAATACGGCATGGTGTTGGTGATTATGGTGTTTAGCGCGTTCTTTTTAAGCGAGATTTTGCAGGAATGGCGTATCCATCCGATGCAATATTTGCTGGTGGGCTCGGCGCTGTCGGTGTTTTATTTGCTGCTGTTGTCGTTTGCCGAACATATTGGTTTTGTGGCGGCTTATGTGTTGGGCGCGGTGGCGTGTATTGGGCTGCTGTGGTGGTATTTGCAGTTTGTGCTGGCAACTCAGCACGGGGTGAATATGATGGCGGGCTTGCTGTGTTTGGCGTATGCCACGATGTTTGTGTTGTTGCGGATGCAGCAGTATAACTTGCTGGTGGGCTCTTGCTTGCTGTTTGCCACTTTGTTTGCCGTGATGTATTGCACGCGCCATGTGGATTGGTATGCGCTGGGGGAAAGCAATACGCACGCCGTCAAAGCTCCGCCTGCGAAGCAAGAAGATTGATTAAAGGCAGCCTGAAAACCGCCAAGCCGTTTTCAGGCTGCCTTGTTGCTGCAAAACAAGCCTAACAGCATCGGCATACTGTTAGGCTTGTTTGTTTTGCCAACGCCATCACAAGCTGGCTTTGCGCGCGTTGATGCAATTGGCGATTTTGCTATCGGTTGCCCTATCCTGCCCTTGATAATAATTGATGCAATCTTGGCGAATTTTGGCTAAGCGCGCTTGCTGGGATTGGGCGCTATTGTCCGTGCTGGCGCAAGCTGCGAGCAATACGCCGCCGATTGCAATAAACAAAATGTTTTTCATGATTATTCCTCGTTTGCATGAGATGGTTGGGTTGAATCTTGATTTTGCGCGATGATTTGCGCCAGATTGGCATCGTTTTTGGCAAGCGCATCCAGCTCTTTGCCAAAGCCGCCTGCCATCAGGCAACGGATATTGGCTTCATACACCAATTCGCGCGCGGATAAATCAATCTCGGGGTTTTGCGCGGTTTGGTCACGGCAGGCGGAATAGGCGTTATCCAGCGCGGTTAAACGCGCTTGCTGCTTTTCCCAGCCTAGCTGGGCTTTTAATTCTGCCGTGTTGCGTTGCAAACACGCTTCTTCGCCTTCCAGCGGGCGGCATTGCAGTTGGATGTTGGCAGCGGGCGGCAAATTGGCTTGCGCCAAATCGGTGGCGGCGGTGGCGATGCTGTTGGGGTTATTTTGAATCATGCTGCCCACCATGCTCATGCCGCTTTGCAGGCGTTGCTCGTATTGCGCGGCAAGAAATTTGGTTAGCACTTGCTGACCGGGGCGGATAACCAGTTGGTCCACGGCAACTTGGTAAACGGTGGTGCCGGCAATGGCGGTGCATAACCCGCCGATGGCGGCAATGATGCCTTTCTTTTTACTGCTTTCGCTCATGGGGTTTCCTTTGGGGGTTTCCTTTGGGTGTTTCAGGCTTGGCAAAGGTTTCAGGCTGCCTGAAAAGGGGAATGCTAGCAACTGTTGTTCCAATCAGTAGACAGCCTGAGAATAGATTATGCTCGCGCATCCGTTTTCAGGCTGCCTCAATGCTTTCCTTGTTTACATCTTGGGAAACATCCCCTTCATCCCGCCCGCCAATTTCATCAATTTGCCCAAGCCCTTGCCGCTAAACATTTTCATCATCTGCTGCGATTGCTCAAACTGCTTCAACATTTTGTTCACTTCTTGCACCGTGGTGCCCGCGCCTGCGGCGATGCGTTTTTTGCGGCTGGCTTTGATGATTTCAGGATGCGCACGCTCTTTGGGTGTCATGGAATTGATGATGGCTTCAACGTGTCCCATCGCTTTTTCCGCCGTGCCTTCGGGGATTTGCTTGGCAGCCTGCCCCAATTCGCCGGGCATTTTAGACAGCAGGCTTTCCAAGCCGCCCATATTGCGCATTTGCTGGATTTGCGCTTTAAAATCGTTCAAATCAAAGCCCTTGCCACGATGCAGTTTTTTCGCCATTTCGGCGGCGACTTCTTCGTCAATGCCTTTTTGCACATCTTCAATCAGCGTAACCACGTCGCCCATGCCCAAAATGCGCCCTGCCACGCGGTCGGGGTAAAACGGCTCCAAACCGTTGATTTTCTCGCCAATCCCCAAAAATTTAATCGGCTTGCCCGTTACTTGGCGCACGGACAACGCCGCACCGCCGCGCGAATCGCCATCCATCTTGGTCAAAATCACGCCCGTGAGCGGCAAGGCTTCGTTAAACGCCTGCGCGGTGTTCACCGCATCCTGCCCCAGCATTGCATCCACCACAAACAGCGTTTCCACAGGGTTCACCGCCGCGTGAATCGCTTTGATTTCGTTCATCATTTCTTCGTCAATCGCCAAACGCCCTGCGGTATCCACCATCAGCACATCATAAAAATGCTTTTTGGCGTAATCCTGCGCGGCAAGGGCGATGTCCACAGGCTTTTGCGACACATCGGACGGGAAAAAATCCACGCCCACTTGCTCGGCTAACAATTTCAACTGCTCAATCGCGGCGGGGCGATACACGTCTGCCGACACCAGCAAGATTTTCTTTTTCTTGTCCTGCTCTTTGAGCAAGCGCGACAATTTGCCTACGGTGGTGGTTTTGCCCGCGCCTTGCAAGCCCGCCATCAACACGGTGGCAGGCGGCGCAGAAGCCAAGTTTAACGCGCTGTTTTCCTTGCCCATCAGCTCGGTTAAGGCTTCGTTTACCATGCCAAAGAAGGCTTGGTCGGGGGTTAAATCGCGGGCGAACTCGTGTCCCAAAGCGCGTTCTTTCACTTGGTTCACAAAGTCTTTCACAATCGGCAGCGCCACATCGGCTTCCAACAGCGCAAGGCGCACTTCGCGCAGCGCTTCTTTGATGTTGTCTTCGGTGAGCGTGGCTTTGCCGCGAATGTTTTTGAATACTTTGGAGAATCGGTTGGTTAGGTTGTCTAGCATGGTTATTCCTTGATGATGGGCAGCCTGAAAACGGGGCGCAATGGTTTTCAGGCTGCCTCTGATAAATGCGTTGGCTGATAAACGGTTTTGCGTTTTGGCTACGCTAAAACGCGTTTTCAGGCTGCCCTACCCTATTGCGCTGCCGTGCCACAATAGGCAGCCTGAAACGCGATAAATGCAAAGGCGCGCATTTTAACACAGCCCCGCCC
>CAUQDE010000057.1:0-8305 GCA_963516425.1 uncultured Kingella sp. | reverse complement strand
TTACGCCTTTAAATTTCAAGCGTTTGTATTTGCCGCACAAGCATTCGTAGTCTTTTACCGGACCGAAAATTTTGGCGCAGAACAAGCCGTCGCGCTCAGGTTTGAACGTGCGGTAGTTAATGGTTTCGGGCTTTTTCACTTCGCCGTATGACCATGAGCGAATGGTCTCGGGCGAGGCGATGCCGATTTTGATGGCATCAAATTCTTCTGAACCTGCTTGTTGCAGGGGGGCGAATAAATCGGTTAGGTTCATTTTTGCTCCTAATAATTGGGCGATTTTTGCAATGGGGTGGCTTTCAGGCTGCCTGAAACAGGTTTGGCAGCGTATGCTGCGTATTCATTTTCAGGCTGCCGAACAGCATCGCTGGCGTTTAGATGCAGCCTGAAAACCGGTTTGCGCGTTTTCAGGCTGCCTCGCTCGGCATCAATTGTTTTCCAAATCAATATCCAAGCCCAGCGAACGGATTTCTTTCACAATCACATTAAACGATTCAGGCATGCCCGCATCAATTTTGTGTTCGCCTTTCACGATGTTTTCATACATCTTCGTGCGACCGGTAACGTCATCGGATTTCACCGTCAACATCTCTTGCAAGGTGTACGCCGCGCCGTAGGCTTCCAGCGCCCACACCTCCATCTCACCGAACCGCTGGCCACCGAACTGCGCCTTACCGCCGAGCGGCTGTTGCGTTACCAGCGAGTATGGACCAGTTGAACGCGCGTGCATTTTTTCATCAACCAAGTGGTGCAGTTTCAGATAATGCATCACACCCACGGTTACCTTGCGGTCAAACGGTTCGCCGGAGCGGCCGTCATACAGCGTGATTTGCGTTTTGGTGTCGTTAAAGCCCAATTTTTGCACTTCGGGATCATCGCTCGGATACGCCAAATTCAGCATCTCGTAGATTTCTTTTTCCTTCGCGCCGTCAAACACAGGCGAAGCAAAAGTTGCACCGCGGCGCAGGTTATCCGCCAAAACTAAAATGTCTTCGTCGCTCAGGCTGTCCAAATTCTCGTGCTTGCCGCTGCCGTTATACAGCTTGTTCAAGAATGCGCGGATTTCTTTCACCTTACGATGCTCTTGCAGCATTTTGTCAATACGCTGACCGATGCCTTTTGCTGCCCAGCCCAAATGCACTTCCAAAATCTGACCGATATTCATACGCGAAGGCACGCCCAATGGGTTCAACACGATGTCCACCGTGCGGCCGTCCGCCATATAAGGCATGTCTTCCACAGGCAGAATACGCGACACCACGCCTTTATTCCCGTGGCGGCCCGCCATTTTGTCGCCCGCTTGCAAGCGGCGTTTAATGGCGATAAATACTTTCACGGTTTTTTGCACGCCGGCAGGCAGCTCGTCGCCTTGCGTCATTTTTTTCTTTTTCACTTCAAACAAGGCTTCGGCTTCGCTGCGTTTTTCTTGCAACGACAGTTTCATCAATTCAAGCTGTTTGGCGATTTCTTCATCGGCAACGCGAATATCAAACCAATCATGGCGGCTGGTTAGCCCGTCCAAATATTCTTGCGTGATGGCTTTGCCTTTGCCCAGTTTGTTCGGACCGCCATTCGCTTTTTGACCCACAATCATGCGCTGGATACGGTCAAACGTATCGTTGTCAAAAATACGGATTTGGTCGTTCAAATCTTGGCGGTAACGTTTCAATTCCGCATCAATAATGGCTTGGGCGCGTTTATCGCGCTGAATGCCCTCGCGCGTGAACACTTGCACGTCAATCACCGTGCCGCTCATGCCTGTTGGCATGCGCAAAGACGTATCTTTCACATCAGAGGCTTTTTCGCCGAAAATCGCACGCAGCAATTTTTCTTCGGGAGTCAGTTGCGTTTCGCCTTTGGGCGTTACTTTGCCCACCAACACATCGCCCGCTTCCACTTCCGCGCCAATATAAATGATGCCGCTTTCATCCAAACGGTTTTGCATTTTCTCGGACAAATTGGGAATATCGCGGGTGATTTCTTCTGCGCCCAATTTGGTATCGCGTGCCACAACGTTCAGCTCTTCGATATGGATAGAGGTGTAACGGTCGTCTGCCGCCACTCTTTCGCTAATCAAAATAGAGTCTTCGTAGTTGTAGCCGTTCCACGGCATAAATGCGATGGTCATGTTCTGACCAAGCGCCAATTCACCCAAATCGGTGGAGGCGCCGTCGGCAATCAAATCACCGCGTTGCAATACATCGCCCGCGCTCACGGCAGGACGTTGGTTGATGTTGGTAGATTGGTTGGAGCGCGTGAATTTCACCAAATTGTAAATGTCCACACCGCCTTCTTTGGCCGTCGCTTCATCGTCATGCACGCGCACCACCACGCGGTTTGCGTCCACATATTCCACCGCGCCGCCGCGCCGCGCCACAATAGCTGTTGCGCTGTCCACGGCTACCGAGCGTTCAATGCCCGTTCCCACCAACGGTTTCTCAGCGCGCAAGCAAGGAACGGCTTGACGTTGCATGTTCGCACCCATCAAAGCACGGTTCGCGTCATCGTGTTCCAAGAACGGAATCAGCGAAGCCGCCACGGATACCACTTGCCCCGTTGCCACGTCCATATATTGCACGCGGTCAGGCGTTGCCAAAATGGTTTCGCCTTTTTCGCGACAGGTAATCAAATCGCCGAGCAATTTACCGTGTTTATCCAAATCGGTATTCGCTTGCGCAATCACATAGCGGCCTTCTTCAATGGCAGACAAATAGTCAATTTCATTGGTTACTTTGCCGTCCACCACGCGGCGATACGGTGTTTCCAAAAAGCCGTATTCGTTGGTGCGTGCGTAAACCGACAGCGAGTTAATCAAACCAATGTTTGGACCTTCTGGTGTTTCAATTGGGCACACGCGACCGTAATGCGTTGGGTGTACGTCGCGCACTTCAAAGCCCGCGCGTTCGCGTGTCAAACCACCCGGCCCCAAAGCCGAAACACGGCGCTTGTGCGTGATTTCAGACAGCGGGTTGGTTTGATCCATAAACTGCGACAACTGGCTAGAACCGAAAAACTCTTTAATCGCAGCGGAAACAGGTTTTGCGTTAATCAAATCGGTTGGCATCAAACCTTCGCTTTCAGCTTGGTTCAAACGCTCTTTAACGGCACGCTCCACACGCGCCAAACCGCTGCGGAATTGGTTTTCCACCAATTCGCCCACCGAACGCACACGACGGTTGCCCAAGTGGTCAATATCGTCCACCTCGCCATGCCCGTTACGCAGCTCTACCAGCGTGGCAATCGTTACCACAATGTCTTCCACGCTTAGAATGTGCAGCTTGGCTTCTTTTTCGCCGACGCCCGCAAAAGTTTGATTGAGCAATCTGCCATACCAGTTGTTTTCTTGCACGGGCAGCAATTTTTGCTCATAAGTGCGGGTGTTGAATTTCATGCGGCCCACGCGCGACAAATCATAGCTTTCTTCTTGGAAGAACAATCGGTTAAACAAGGCTTCCACCGCTTCTTCAGTGGGCGGTTCGCCAGGGCGCATCATGCGGTAAATTGCAATTTTGGCGGCTTGTTGATCAGCCGTTTCGTCCGTATTCAACGTTGCAGAAATGTACGCACCCGCTTCGGTTTCGCTCACAAACAAAGTTTGGATTTCTTTAATGCCTTGAATATCAAATTGCGCCAACAATTCTTCTGTGATTTCCGCGTTTGCCGTTGCCAACACTTCACCCGTATCAGGCACAATCACATCACGCGCGATAATTTTGCCAATCAGACTTTCAGCATCAATATTCAAGCGGGTAAGACCAGCAGCCTGAATATCGCGAATATTTTTCGCATTGATGCGTTTGCCAGCCGCAACCAACACATTACCCTCATTGTCGGCGATATCAAATTTCGCTGTTTCACCGCGCAAGCGCTCAGGCATCAGTGCCGTTTGCACGCCTGTGCCTGATAAATAGTATGTTTCCAAATCAAAGAACATCGCCAAGATTTGTTCGTTGTTATAGCCCAAAGCGCGCAGCAAAATGGTTACAGGCATTTTGCGGCGGCGGTCAATACGGAAATAAAGCAAATCTTTGGGGTCAAACTCAAAATCTAACCACGAGCCGCGATAAGGAATAATTCGCGCAGAAAACAATAATTTGCCGGATGCATGCGTTTTACCACGGTCATGCTCAAAGAACACACCGGGCGAACGGTGTAGCTGAGACACAATCACGCGCTCCGTGCCGTTAATCACAAACGAGCCGCTGGGTGTCATCAAAGGAATTTCGCCCATATAGACATCATTGGCACGAATCTCTTTCAATTCACGCTCTTCTACTTTGTTTGAGCCTTCTTTATTGAAAATAGCCAGTTTGATTTTGGCGCGCAAAGGCGCAGCATAAGTGATGCCACGCAATTGGCATTCGGCGATGTCAAATTCGGGCTCACCCAATACATATTGGTCAAATTGTAATTCTGCGTAACCATTGTTGCTCACAATAGGAAAAATAGAACTGAATGCCGCCTGCAAGCCCTCATCCTTGCGTTTTTGAGGCGCACAATCTTGTTGCAAAAACTTGCTGTACGATTCCAACTGAGTTGTCAGCAGATAAGGCACATCCAAAACGGTTTCACGTTTGGCGAAACTTTTGCGGATGCGCTTTTTCTCGGTAAAGGTGTAACTCATGATTTAGAGACTCCAAATGGGCAACAATGAAGAAAACAGAATTTCAGGCAGCCTGAAAACAGAAAAACCTAAATATTCAAATAGATAAGAATAAAACAGACAGCACCCTTTTCAGGCTGCCTGATAAGCAAAATTAATATAGATTTACCAAAATTTTACTCACGCTTACAATACTAAAGTAAATCTTGGTAAATTTACACAAAGAGCTGGTTTCAAAGCACAACAAGGCTGGCAGTAAAACTGCCAGCCCATTGCGCTAATTGGCGAAATCTTATTTGATTTCCACTTTCGCGCCAGCTTCTTCCAATTGTTTTTTGATGTCATCAGCTTCTGCTTGTGAAACACCTTCTTTAAGGGTTTTAGGCGCACCGTCAACCAAGTCTTTAGCTTCTTTCAAGCCCAAGCCAGTGATGGCACGAACCACTTTAATCACGCCAACTTTTTGGTCGCCGGCAGATGCCAAAATCACATCAAATTCAGTTTTGGCTTCGCCAGCAGCAGCACCGCCAGCAGCAGGACCAGCCGCAACGGCAACAGCCGCAGCAGACACGCCGAATTTTTCTTCAAAAGCTTTAACCAGCTCGTTCAATTCCATTACAGTTAGGTTGCTTACCGCTTCCAAAATGTCTTCTTTAGTAATAGCCATGCTATTAAACTCCTAAAAATATTGAGTAAAATTAAAATTTAAAAACAAAATCCAAGTTCACAAAACACGCAATTAAGCCGCTTCGTTCTCTTTTTTCTCTGCCAAAGCAGCCAAACCACGTGCAAAACCTGAAACAGGTGCTTGCATAACAAACAACAGTTTGGACAACAGCTCTTCTCGGCTTGGAATAGATGCCAACTCGCCCACTTGGGCAGCATCTAGCATATCACCGTTATAAGAACCTGCTTTGATGATGATTTTGTCATCTTTTTTCGCGAATTGGTGCAGCACTTTCGCAGCGGCTACCGCATCTTCCGATGCGGCATAAACCAATGGACCAACCATTTGTTCAGCCAAAGCTGCAAAAGAAGTTCCTTCAACCGCACGACGAGCCAATGTGTTCTTCAGAACGCGCAAATAAACGCCTTCTTTACGCGCATTCGCACGCAGTTCGGTCATGCTGGCAACACTGATACCGCGATATTCAGCAACCACCATAGTTTGAGCATTGGCAATACCTGCCACAATCTCTTCTACGGCTGCTTTCTTGGTTTCAATATTGAGACTCAAGGTCTACCTCCCACTGTTTAAATTCAGGCAGCCTGAAAACAGACTACCCACCAGCGCGGCAACCTGATGTTAAAGACACTTTGCAAGCGACACGCTCACGCACTACCTTGTTTCAGGACTACCGTCTGCGTAGGGTTTCTAACGATTAAAACTTGCGTTCCCTACGGTCTTGGACTCCTACTTAATTTTATTTAAGTAGCCCAGTTTCAGGCTGCCTGAAAAACAAACAGCCTAAAATTTCATTAGCTATTAACGCTAGATGTATCTACACGCACACCCAAGCCCATCGTGCTGGATACGGCGATTTTTTTCAAATACTGCCCTTTAGCAGCGGCAGGTTTTGCTTTTACCAAAGCATCAAGCAGAGCATCAAAATTTTCTTTCAAGTCCGCTTCCACAAACGAAGCACGACCGATTGTTGCATGAACGATACCTGCTTTATCAGTACGATATTGCACCTGACCCGCTTTAGCATTTTTAACTGCCTCCGCCACATTAGGTGTTACTGTGCCAACCTTAGGATTTGGCATCAATCCGCGCGGTCCCAAAATCGTACCCAACTGACCTACAATACGCATAGCATCAGGCGAGGCAATCACAACATCAAAATCCATGTTGCCTTTTTTGATCTCTTCTGCCAAATCTTCAAAGCCAACAATATCTGCACCAGCAGCTTTTGCCGCATCAGCGTTTGCACCTTGCGTAAATACAGCTACGCGTGTGGTTTTACCTGTACCTTTTGGCAACACAACTGAGCCACGAATAACTTGGTCGGATTTACGTGGATCTACGCCCAAGTTAAATGAAACATCAATAGACTCATCAAATTTTGCAGTTGCCGCTTTTTTTACCAAAGCAATAGCTTCATCAAGCGCATACAGTTTGTTAGCTTCTACTGTGGCACGAATAGCTTTTAAGCGTTTAGAAACCTTAGCCATTACACCACTCCTTCCGTATTCAAGCCCATAGAACGTGCAGAACCTGCAATCGTACGAACCGCGGCATCCAAGTCTGCTGCAGTCAAATCAGGCTGCTTAGTTTTAGCAATCTCTTCCAATTGCGCACGAGTTACCGTACCCACCTTATTGGTCAAAGGATTAGAGCTACCTTTTTGCAAGCCCGCTGCTTTTTTCAACAAAATAGACGCAGGTGGCGTTTTCATTACAAACGTAAACGATTTATCCGCATACGCAGTAATCACAACAGGCGTAGGCAAACCAGGTTCCATACCTTGCGTTGCCGCATTAAACGCCTTACAAAACTCCATAATATTCAGACCACGTTGACCCAATGCAGGACCAACGGGTGGTGAAGGATTGGCTTTACCTGCAGGAATTTGCAGTTTAATATAGCCGACTACTTTTTTAGCCATTTTAAATTTACTCCAAAAAACGGGTATAACGCGGAAAATCCGCTCCCCAAAAAACGAATTGTCTATTGTAAATAATTATTGTATTTTAAGCAATACCGAAATCACAACAGATTACCCACGCCTTATATTTTCTCCACTTGCCCAAAATCCAATTCGACAGGCGTTTCTCGCCCAAAAACCTGAACAGAAACACGCAATTTGCTACGTTCATAATCAACCGTGTTCACATCACCTGTGAAATCAGCAAAAGGACCATCATTAATTCGAACCTGTTGCCCAACTTCAAATTCGGTTTTAGGCTTAGGCTTCTTCTCTCCTTGCATGCCACCAAATTGCTCCATGATGGAGTTAACTTCTCGTTGAGATATTGGTAAAGGGCGGTTTGCAGTCCCACCGATAAAACCATTCACCCTAGGTGTGCTTTTGACAAGATGCCATGAAGCATCAGTCATTTCCATTTCTACCAACACATAACCGGGAAAAAACTTTCTTTCAGAAACCGTTTTGCGCCCGTTTTTAATATCAACCACCTCTTCAACGGGAACTAAAATCTGACCAAAATAATTCTCCACCCCCTCTCGCGCTATTCTCTCCTTTAACGCCTTCTGCACATTTTTTTCAAATCCAGAATAAGCTTGCACGACATACCATTGCTTTGACATTATTATCCCTTTACCAAAATATAATTAAACACTATCCCAATAAGGGTATCTACGCCATAAATAAAAATAGCAAAAACACATGTAAATGCAATCACGAACATCGTCATTCGCACTGTGTCACTACGGCTGGGCCACACTACTTTTTTTACTTCCGCAACAGAATCTTTGATATATCGAAATAAATTAAATCTAACTCGATTATCTTGGTGAGCACTTTTATTCATTTTTCACCCGAAATAAATAGATAGATAAGAAAAAAACTAACCGATTCTAGACCGGTTAGTTTTCTATTATGGCAGGCCAAGTAGGTCTCGAACCTACAACCCTCGGTTTTGGAGACCGATACTCTACCAATTGAGCTATTGGCCTATTAACCTTAATTAAGCAATCACGCTAGCCACAACGCCCGCACCTACTGTGCGACCACCTTCGCG
>CAUQDE010000056.1:0-8413 GCA_963516425.1 uncultured Kingella sp. | reverse complement strand
CCTTCGGCTGCCCGCATTGCTCCGCCAAAATGGTGCTGCACCAACGCGCCCGCCAGCTACGCTGCCACCATTGCGATTTCAGGCTGCCCATCCCCGTCGCCTGCCCCGATTGCGGCAACCAAGATTTAACCGCCGTCGGGCAAGGCACGCAGCGCATCGAAGACACCCTGCGCGCCGCCCTGCCCCAAGCCCAAATCGCCCGCGTGGACCGAGACAGCACCGCCCGCCAGCGCGATTGGAGCGAACTCTACGCCGCCATCTGCACAGGCGGAATCGACGTATTGGTCGGCACGCAAATGCTCGCCAAAGGACACGACTTCGCACGGCTCAACCTCGTTATCGTGTTAAACGCCGACGGCTCACTGTTTTCCAGCGACTTCCGCGCCCCCGAGCGGCTGTTTGCCGAGCTGATGCAAGTGTCGGGACGAGCAGGGCGCGCCGAAACCGCAGGGCGCGTGCTCATCCAAACGCGGCTGCCCGAACACCCCGTTTTCGCCGCCGTGCGCGCGCAAGACTACCCCCTGTTCGCCGACCACGAGCTTGCCCAGCGCGAATTGTTTGCCCTGCCGCCTTATGGTTTTCAGGCTGCCGTCCGCGCCGATGCGACCGCCCAAGCCGAAGCCGGTCAATTTTTAAACGACATCCGCGACTGCATCGCCCCCCTCTTGCCCGACAACGTGCACCAATTCGGCGCCGTCCCCATGCAAATGGCGCGCCTCGCCGAACGCGAACGCGCCCAAATCTTCTTGGAAAGCCCCAGCCGCAAAGCCCTGCACCACGCGCTTAACCAATGGGAGCAAGTGCTCAACCAATACAAAAGCGGCAGCATCCGCTGGCATATCGACGTGGACACGCAGGAAATCTAGGCAGCCTGAAAATGCAGTTGCTGAAAATGAGACAAGGCGGCAACCCCGCATCATGCCGTTCAGCCAGCCATCAACGCGACACCCGCCCTTTAACCCACCCCCGCCCATGCCATTCCCTTACATAACCTTACATAAAATGATAGAATGCCCAGCGTTCACTCCTGCCCACCAAACCGCACAACCGATTCAGAAAGACCCGAATAATGAACCTACAACACTTCGTTGATAAGATGCTCACACTCAAAGGCGCGATTGCAGCGGCAATTGTCGATTTTGAGAGCGGAATGCTGATGGCATCAGGCAGCAACGACCCCGCATTCGATTTGGAAGTGGTGGCGGCGCGCGGCAGCGAAGTGATGCGCGCAAAAATCAAAACCATGCAGAAGCTGGAAATGGACGACGACATCAACGACATCATGATTACCACCACCAGCCAATACCATTTTCTCTGCCCCGTCAAACAACACCGCAATATGTTCATCTACCTTGCCGTAAACAGAAAAAGCGCCAACGTGTCGCTCTGCCGCCAGATGATGTTCGCCGTAGATAAAAATATCGTTTAATCAATCGCAAAAAAATCCTGCTTCAACCGGCAGGATTTTTTGTTGCCCCGTCATCGCATCCAAGGCAGCCTGAAAACCAAACAATCAACGCGCGGCAACGGCGCACCGCCCCGAGCAGCCAACCGCTTTTCAGGCTGCCTCACATTCGCTTCCCACCCCGCAACACATCGCCCAAGCGCCCATCCAAACCATCCGCAACCCCCCGCATCAAGCCGTTCAAACGCTCGTCATCGCACACGCTGTTGTCCGCATCAAACACAAACGCCCGAAACAAATCCCCCAGTTCAATCTCGTCAGGCGCGCGGCACAACACCCAGCCGCCCGCCCGCCGCGCCACATAGCCCAAATTGTCCAGCCGCAGCAGCAACAGCTCCGCACGGTCATAGCCCACATTCAGCCGCTGGCGGAAATCCCGCAGCGTCAGCACCCGATTCTCCCGCGCCAAAAGCAACAGCAACGCCAACACATCGTCCAACACCGTATGCGCCGCATGCGTGCGCAAAAACGCATTGCCCTGCCAATAATTGCAACACGCCGTAAACAACGCCCCGCCCAACACAATCGACCACAGCATATGCAGCCAAATCAAAAAAATCGGCACAATCGCAAACGCCCCATACACCAGCTCATAGCTATGAAAATGGCGCAAATACACTCCGAAGCCCCACTTCGCCACCTCCAACAACGCCGCCGTCAGCCCCGCCCCCAGCACAGCATGGCGCATCGGCACATAACAACTGGGCGTAACCCGAAACACCAAAGTCAAAGCCAGCATACCCAACAACAGCTGATGCACCACTTTCAGGCTGCCTGAAAACCAAGCAGGGCTTTGCGCCGCGCCAAAAAACAGCAAATTGGTTGATAACGACACGCTCACCCCCACCACCGCAGGCACCAGCACCACCAGCACCAAATACATCGGCAAGCGCACCCACCAAGACCGCCGCTGCTGCACACGCCAAATCTGATTAAACGTCTGCTCCACCGTATTGACCATCATCAACACCGTAACCACCATCAAGCCCACCCCAAAAGTCGTCAAACGCCCTGCCTGCAATTTAAATTCATTCAAATAATCCACCACCGCCGACACCCCGCTGGGCACAATCGTCCGATTCAAAAACAGCATAAACGCATCCACCGTGCCCCCAAACAGCGGAAACACCGTAACCACCACCAGCAGCACCGTCAAAATTGGCACCAAAGCCAACAGCGTGGTAAACGTCAAACTCCCCGCCGCCTGCAACACATCCACCTCATTAAACCGCCGCCACAAAAACCGCGCAAACCCCGCCACACGCCAACGGCTCACACCACTCCCATTCAACATCGCCAATCCAATCCACACAATTCAGGCTGCCCCATCACCCAAGCAGCCTGAAAACATAATATAAAATATAAGAAGCATCCGCCCAACCCAAAGGCAGCCTGAAAACAACATAATCCCCGTTTCAGGCTGCCACCGCTAAATAGAAAAATCCTCCACCGCAGGCGCAAACAACAACCGGTTCACCCGCTCCCGCGTCAACCCCCCATCCAGCAAGCCCATAAAATCATACGCAAAGCCGCGCAACACCCCATCCGAGCGCACCACCATCTTATATTCCCCCAGCTCAAACAAATGCCCCACATCCAAAGCCACCAAATCCCCATATTTCTCCCCATCAAACCCCGCCCCATCAATCAGCCCCACCCCCAAGCCCAAACGCACATAATCCAACAACACCCCCCCGTCATCCGACTCAAACACCGTATGCCAAGACAACCGCGCCCGTGCAAACGCCCGCGCCGCCAAAGCCCCCCCGTCAAACGCAAAACCATAAGTCAACAGCGGCAACGCCGCCACATCCGCCACCGAAATCCCCCCCTTGCTCGCCAGCTCATGCCCGCGCGGCAACACCAACACATACCGCCATTCCCCAAACGACAGCTTGCGCAAATCCTCCCCATCCCCCGCCACATCCATCGTCAAAGCCAAATCCACCTCCCCATTAAACACCATCCCCATCAATTCCGCAGGGCTGCCCTGCTTCAACACCAAACGCACATCAGGAAACAACGCCCGAAAACCCGCCAACACACTAGGCAGCCTGAAACGCAACAAATCATGCGTCGCCCCCAGCGTAAACGACCCGCTCTCCGTCTTTGCAAACTCCCCCCCGATATTCTTAATATTGCGCACCCCCCGCAACACCTGCTCCGCCGTCTCCAAAACCGCCATCCCCACCTGCGTAACCGCCACAATCCGCTTGCCGCTACGAATAAAAATCTGCACCCCCAGCTCATCCTCCAACAACCGAATCTGCTTCGACACCCCGGGCTGCGAAGTAAACAACGCCTCCGCCGCCTCCGACACATTCAAATTATGGCGAAACACCTCCACCGCATAACGCAACTGCTGCAACTTCATCACATCATTCCAAAAACAAAAACACACAAATGTAACACGCCCCCCAATACAACGCAAAAACAAGCCCCACACCACCGCCTAACCCCGCCCCAGCAGCCAAAAAACCACACCATCTTGTTGCATTTATGCAACTACACCGCCCCACAAACACAAAAATATATGACAAAGAACAGATACTTGGGTATCGTTAAACCGCAACGCGCAACCAGTCAAACGCAAAAAACATTGACAGGACAGCCCCAAATTCTTATAGTAAGCATTGGTAAAAATTTGGGTTCGCGCCGAAGTTTCATTCAAGCAACAGCCTGAAATCTCAACGTGGCAAACACAAAACCTGCCAAAATCATTTTCTTGATGAGGGAATAACATGACTAAACAAATCAAATTAAGCGCATTAATCGTAGCCCTGATGGCCTCCACAGGTGCAATGGCACACTCAGTGCACGGTTATACTACCAGCCAAGGTTCAGGCGAAGTTGTACGCAACAACTACGGCGAATGCTGGGAAAACACCTATTTAGACAAAGCCACTAACGGCTTGGTTGAATGCGGCGACAAAGCCCCAGAAGCACCAACTCAAACGATTACTGAAAAAGTAAACGAAACTATTTCTCTGCAATCTGAATTCCTGTTCGGTTTTGACAAATACAACCTGCGTCCAGAAGCTGTTACTACTCTGAACGATTTGTCTGCTAAATTGTCTCAAAGCAACGTACAATCAGTACGTGTAGAAGGCAATACCGACTTTATGGGTTCCGATGCTTACAACCAAGCGTTGTCTGAGCGTCGTGCCAATACTGTTGCTAACTACTTGGTACAACAAGGCGTTCCTGCTGACCGCGTTTCTGCTGTTGGTTTGGGCGAAAGCCAAGCTAAAATGACTGAACAATGTCAAGCTGAAGTAGCTAAATTGGGCAAAAAAGTATCTAAAGCTAAAAAACGTTCAGCGCTTATCGCATGTATCGAGCCTGATCGTCGCGTAGATATTCAAGTTGAATCTTTGGTAACTCGTGAAGTTCAACGTGAAGTAGCTGCTCCTGCACAATAATTTTAGGTTGTTGCAATGATTTGAAACTGGGTTCTTAAATCTTTTTTAAGAATCCAGTTTTTGCAATTTAAAGAACGAAAGAAAACGATGCAGCACGTAAAAATGTACACAGGCACTTTTTGCCCTTATTGCACGATGGCAAAGCAGTTGTTCAAACAAGTAGGCGTGGATGAAATTGAAGAAATCAATGTCAGCCGCTCGCCTGCCGATTTTGCCCAAATGCAGCAATTAACAGGGCTGCGCTCTGTGCCGCAAATTTTTATTGGCGAAACACACATTGGTGGTTTTACTGATTTATATGCGTTGCATCAAAAAGGCGGTTTGCTGCCTTTGCTTCAAGCCGAATAATTTATTTTTAACCACGTTATTAAGGAATCATCATGAGTGAGAAAAATCCCGCTCCGCAACAAGAAACCGCGTCTGCACAACCTGTGTTCAGCGTAGAAAAATTGTATGTGAAAGATTTGTCTTTGGAAGTACCACACGCGCCCAAAATTTTCTTGGAACAAGAAACGCCCGAAGTGGACATGCGCATTAACACCACCGCTTCCAAAATTGAAGAAAACTTTTTTGAATGCGTGGTTACCGTTACCGTTACCGCTAAATTGGCGGATAACCGCGTGGTTTTCTTAAACGAAGTGAGCCAAGCGGGCATTTTCCGTTTGGAAAACATTCCTGAAAACGATGTGAATATGTTGCTTGGCGTGGCTTGCCCGAACATTCTGTTCCCTTATGCGCGCGAAGTGGTTTCTTCAACGGTTACGCGTGCGGGCTTCCCACCTGTGTTGTTGGCGCCAATTAACTTTGAAGCGATGTTTAACCAAGCACAAGAAGAGCAAACGGCTTAATGTGTTAAGACAAAGGCAGCCTGAAAACGGGAAATATCGTTTTCAGGCTGCCTTTTGGTTTTTGTGCACTTTATACGCGGGCTCAATCTTAAACCCTGCCCCATTCTGTTTTCAGGCTGCCTTGTATATTTCAAGCTCCGCAAGGGGCATCATATCTAACAGTATCTTAGGCAACAAGCCATCATACGCCGCAAGGCTGATAGCCCCTTACTTAAAAGAGTTAAGGGGCTTTTCTCATGAACATCGACCTATCCGTCCAAATCAAACGCAACGCCGAAAGCCAAAATTACCAGCTAAACATGCTAGTTATTAACGCAACAAACACAGGTGCAATAGAAACCCAAATCTGCCAAACCCTAGCCGAAGTCTGCGAAAAAGTAGCCCAGTTTGAAGCCAAACACCTAAACGTTTTTGAACACGCGATTGAGTACGAAAAAACCGACTGGCGACAACTCGCCCGTCAAAACCAACAAGCAGCAAAGAGAGCCGCAAAATGAACACCTGCCAAATCACCCAAAACGAACAAGGCACATTTGATTTATACATCAATGGTCAATTCATCCGCAGCTACACCCGCAAAGCCGATGCTAAACGCGGATTTTCACGCCTAGAAAAGCAAGCGGCGAGTGGTTGCGTGGTAGCAAACAGCCGTCAGGCGGTTGCGGACACGCAGGCGCAAAGCGCCCCCGCTAGTAACACGGGGGGACAAAACGGCGCATCTCGTGAAACGGCGGACAAAAGCAGCAACGCCAAAAAGTCCACCCTACGCGCCCACAGCACCCAAACCAGTCAATTCGTCATGGTAAACGGCAAACTCAAAGAAATTCCACTACGGCAAGGCAACGAAACCGCAGCCCACATAGACACACTCACATTTACCTTCACCCAAGACGTACTGATAGAACCCGACTTACCCATAGACGACCAACACCCCGACAACATCCGCCAGCTTGCCGAAAAACTCTCCGAACTCATGCACACCCTAATGGGCTTCGGCATCTACCAACAAAAAAACGGCATCAACGGCTACAAATACAGCTTTCTAATGGGCACAGAAACAGCCAAATACGGCGTAATCGCCTTTGGCGGCATCAACCAAAAAGACAGCATCATGATACACCTCTACGGCGACGGCTTAACCGCAGCGCATGATGGCTGGGAGGAGCGCCTATATAGCTGGCTAGAAGTATTCGCCCCCTTTGCCAAAATCACCCGCATAGACCTAGCCCACGACTTCATCAACGGCGAATTTACCCCCGATGATGCCAAAACCGCATGGGAAAGCGGCGGCTTTGACAACAAAGGACAACGCCCAAGAGCAAGGCTACACGGCTATGACTGGCTAGATGACAAACGCACAGGCAAAACCTTTTATGTAGGCACACCCAACAGCAGCCGCATGGTACGCGTTTACGACAAAGGCTGCGAACAAGGCGACAACAGCAGCCCATGGGTGCGCTTTGAATTACAACTCCGCAACCGCGACTACATCATCCCACACGACATTTTAATCAGCGCAGGCAGCTACCTAACCGCCGCCTATCCCATCTGCCAAGACCTATTCAGTCGGTTTCGCGAACAACTCAAAAAAGCCGAGCGCATCAAAAAAACCGAAATGATTAACCTAGAACACGTTTTAAAGTACGCAAGCCAAGCATGCAGCCCCTGTATTAACGCACTGGAACGGTTTGGCTTTGACGACGAAGAAATCAAAGTTTTGCTGAAAGGGGGCAAAACCAAACTCCCCAAACGCCTAGGAGCAGACAAACACGACTGCCGACAAGCCAACGTCCAATACATCCACCAAATGAAAACCATCGCCAAGCAGCATAACAGCGAAGTCAAAAACTACATGAACGAAATAAGCGAAAGAGAACGGCAAGCCAAATTCCATCAACGAATGGACAAACTCGCCCAAGAAGCCAAGCTATTCCGAATGCAGCAAGCCTTTGACAACAGCTGGCAAGCAGCATGGTATGACTCACTTTAACCAACCGCCAAGAGAGGGCAAAAAATGAAAAAGCAAACCAAGCATGAAAAGTTTGTAAAAGCAATCAAAGAAGCCGAAAAGCGCGCAAAACATTTTATTGAGCATTGCGAAGCCAAAGGTTTAGAGCCGATTGATATTTTTATTCTTTTGGCAGAACAGCAAAAGAACAAAAATGAAAACAAACAACAATCCCGCGTCTATGAAAAAACCAATAGCCAAGAAGCTAACGGCTGGCAACGAATGGAAGTTCGTTTCGGTGCAAGAAAAAACAAACGCAAAAAAGCAAAGTAAAGAATAACCAATCAACCTTTTTTTAACCAAGACGGAAACCGCAATGGTTGCCGCAAAATCTGAAAGGCAAAAACCATGAAAGCACAACTTCGTAAAGTCAAATGGAACAAAGGTACAGTAGAAGGTTCAGGACAAGAATACGACTACACCCGCGTTTACGTAGAAATCCCAGTTTACGAGCAACAGCAAAAAGAATTCGGCGTAGACGTCTTAGAGCTGGAATACGGCACCGAAGCCGACCATATCAAACTCGCCCACCTACGCGGCAAACTCCCCTGTCAAGTAGAAGTGGAATTCATGCCAGTTAAAAAAGGCAACGGCATGATCAACCTAGTAACTAAGCTGTAGAAAACCCTAGCGTTGTTTACAGTATTTCAAGGACAATACCGTAAATGAA
>CAUQDE010000055.1:0-8425 GCA_963516425.1 uncultured Kingella sp. | reverse complement strand
CGGGCAGCAGGTGGAAATAAAGCTGCGTGCCGCATTGTTTGCAAAAGGTGCGCTCCGCCCAGTCGGATGAGCGATAGCTGCCGATGTGTTCGCTGCCACTGATATGCGGTTTG
Organism: uncultured Kingella sp.; assembly: GCA_963516425.1. Classification (GTDB taxonomy): domain Bacteria; phylum Pseudomonadota; class Gammaproteobacteria; order Burkholderiales; family Neisseriaceae; genus Kingella_B. The sequence goes on along the minus strand of CAUQDE010000055.1, from coordinate 8,312 downwards.
CCCTCGGCGGTTAATACAAATGATGCGCCACCCGCGCGTTGGCGGCATTTGCCGCAATGACAGGCGTGGACTTGGTGGTTGTGGCTGACTTCAAGGGTTACGCAGCCGCATTGGCATTGTGCTTGCATGGTTTGCTTCTTTCTTGGTGATGCGTAAATCGTTTTAATTTTGCTGAAACAGCGTTTTCAGGCTGCCTTATGGGCGGCGTTGGCTTGGGCTTTTTTAACGTCTTCCACAAAACCCATATCGTTGATGCGAATGTGGCGGAACAGCCAGCCCTCCAACAGTTGCAACATATCTTGGGCAACGTCTTCGCCTGCGTCAAAGCGTTTTTGAAATTCCAACACTTTGTTTACAAAATTTAGATGCACTTTTTTGTGTTGCTCAACCAAGCGATAGTGCGCGTCTTCTAGCATACGTTCTTCATAGGCGAAGTGGTCGGCGGTATAAAAAATCAGCTCTTCTAGCACCTTGCCCACTTCGGCGCGGTCGCCCTTTTCTTGGTCGGCATACAGTTGGTCTAGGCATTCGACGAGATGGCGGTGTTGTTCGTCGATGTCGGGGAAGCCTGTTTCAAGGTCGTGCGTCCAGTAAACGTATGCCATGGTTGTGTCCTTTTTTTGTTAGCGGGGGTTAGAATTTTTAGAATTTCCAGTTGCCGCTTGCCCAGCCTCTTGGTTCGTCGTCTTCGGGTTCTTTGTTTTGTGGTTGGGTGGCGGGCTGGGGGGTGGGTTTGTTTTGCGGCGCGGGGGCAGGTTTGGGAGCGGGCGCGAGTTTGGGGGCTGTTTTGGGCTGCGCGGGGGCGGCTTGCGCTTGTGGCGCGGGGCGCGGGGCGGGCTTGGGCTGCACGAGCTGTGGCGCAGGTTTGGGTTGGGGTTCTGGTTCGGCGACTTCGCCATACTCTTGCATTTGCGCGGCGCGGGCGGCGACAAGGTTTTCGTGCATGGCTTGGTACACGCCTGATTCGTTTACGCTGTTGGTGTAGCCTTTGTCGTTGATGCGGATGTGGCGGAACAGCCAGCCATCTAGGCTGTCAATCAGGAGGACGGCGATATCGTCGGTGGTTTCCATGGTTTGCAGTTTTTCATGCAAATTCATCAGCTTATCAATAAAATTTTTGTGCACGCGGCGATGGGGTTCCAGCAGGGGGTATTTGGCTTGTTCCATCAGCGCTTCTTCGTATTGGAAGTGCGCAAGGGTGCTGTTAATCAGGTCAAACAATACGATTGACATGCGGTCTTTGTCTTTGGCGTTCGCCGCTTCATAGAAGTCGTTGATATGATGAACCATTTGCTTGTGTTGTTCGTCAATATCGGGGATGCCTGTGTCTAAATCGGGGGTCCATTCTACGATTGTCATGTGCGGTTTTCCTTATCCTTTTTGTTTGGTGTGTGGCTGTGTGAATTAAACGGTTATTATAAACGTAGACGGTAAAGCTTTGTTAATGATTTACGCGGGCTGCGCCGAGTGTGTTGCGTTGCAAACATAAGCTAAGGCAGCCTGAAAATGCCCAAGTGCTATAATCCGCATCTTTACAAAAACACACATTAACGGCAGCCTGAAAACCTACCGCCCCGTTTTCAGGCTGCCGCACGGAATGCTTATGATTGCCCCCAAAGACCACACCCTATCCGAATTTCTCGCCGAGCAGGTCGCCCAACACAATGCGTTCACCCTGCTGCAAGGCTTGGCGGTTTGGCTGCGCCAGCGCAAAGGCAAGCGCGCCGAACACCGCGTCAACCTGCTCATCACCACGCTGCAACAAAACCCCGAGCTATGCCAAAAAACCGCCGAGCTGCTGGCAAAATGGCTGGGCAGCTTGCGGCTGTATCCCTTACTGATTAGCGCGGGGATTTTCTCGCGCAAAGGCTTTCGCGATGAGCTGGTGGCGCGGCTGTATGAACATTTCAACCCTGCCTACAAAGACCCCAACGACTTGCGCGACGTGTTCGCCCTGCTGCTGGTAAACGAGCGCGATGCCCGCTGGCTGCGCGAAGTGCCCGAGCAAACATGGCTGCAATTATTCCACCTGATTTGGCAAAAAACGCCCGCCCACCAGCTAGACACGCTGCGCCGCTATGTGCGCTGGGAGGGCTTTCACGCCATTGAAATGCTGTCCATTTGGATTGCCGCCGAAGCCCTAGAACCCGATTTAGTGCGGCTAGACCCCAAGCTGTTAGACCGCGATTCGGCATTTGTCGCCTTCAAGCGCGAAACCCACGATTGGCTAGCGGCGCACATTCAACACCAAGCCTTTGACGACAGCCATTTGCAAGTGATGCTGCAACAATGCCGCGACAAAGTAGAAAAACTGCGCAAACTCGGCACAGGCACAGGCACAGGCGCATCCATGGACGTGGCGCACCTGCTGGAACGGCTAGACCAAACGTTTAACCGCATCGTGCTGCTGCTGACCACGTTTGCAGACGAAAAACCCAAGCTCAACAATCTGCTCACGCTCACCGGCACGCTCGCCTGCGCCACCGCCGAGCAACAAAGCGTGTCGCGCCTGTGGAAACGCAGCGTGGGCATGCTCGCCCGCAGCATCACACAAAACACCAGCGGCCACGGCGAGCATTACATCACGCGCAATAAAAAAGAATACATGGGCATGGTGCGCTCTGCCGCAGGCGGCGGCGTGCTGATTGCGCTGATGGCGTTGTTCAAAATTGTGTATGTGGGGCGGTACATCAGCAACCCGTTTGCCTACGGCGTTGCCGCAGGGCTGAACTACGGCTTGGGCTTCGCGCTCATCTTTATTTTGCACTTCACCGTTGCCACCAAACAGCCCGCCATGACCGCCTCGCGCTTTGCCGCCGCCGTAGAACGCCGCGAATCGGGGCACGCAGTCAATCAGAAACTGGCGCAACTGCTGATTGACGTGGTGCGCTCGCAAGTCGCCGCTGTGGCGGGCAATGTGGTCGTTGCCATGACGCTTGCCATGCTCATCGCCCTTGTTTACCGCTTCACGCAAGGTGCGCCGCTGCTCACCGAAGCCGAAGTCGCCTACCAAATCCATTCGGTAAACCCATGGGGCGCAACGCTTTGGTACGCCGCCATTGCAGGCGTGTGGCTGTTTTGCTCGGGCATTATTTCGGGCTTTTTTGACAACCGCTGCGATTATCTCAACCTGCGGATGCGCCTGCGCCAACACCCCGTGCTCAAACGTTTGCTGCCCGAAAAGCTGCGCGGCAAAGTCGCCGATTATCTCCACGCCAACTACGGCAGCCTGATGGGGAACGTGTGCTTCGGCATGCTGCTGGGCATGACGGGCTTTGTGGGGCACGCGCTGGGGCTGCCGCTGGATATTCGCCACGTTGCCTTCTCCTCCGCCAACATCGGCTATGCGGCGGTGGCGGGGCATGAAGGCTTGTGGGTGTTTATTCAGAGCGTGTTTTTCGTGTTGCTGATTGGCGCGGTGAATCTGGTGGTGAGCTTTATGCTCACCCTATGGGTGGCGCTGCGCTCGCGCGAAGCCAAGATTGACAGCTGGCTGGGCATTTTCCAATGCGCATGGCAGCAGATTCGCGCGCAGCCGATGAATTTGTTTTACCCCAAAGACTTGCCCGCCGATGAACAGGAGCAAGGGCAGCCTGAAAAGCATGGGCATTAGCCGGGAGGCTTGATGGCGAGAAAAAGGCAGCCTGAAAACGCAAAATATCGTTTTCAGGCTGCCTTTCTTATGTGGTAAATGTTCAATAAATCTACGCTTATCGGGTTGTTTGTTTCCATTTTGATAGGAACTCATTTTTTTTAGATGTTGAAATTTGATTTAGTAAATCCTCCATCGTTGGATTGAAAATAACCCCATTTTCTTCGTTTACAAAAATACAATCATTTTTTTGTGCAACGGCAATTATTCTTTCTAAGAATTCTACATCTAAATCAAGTATATTTATTTTGCATTCAACATCATCAGAAAACACTTCTACAACACTGTCTCTTTCATTTGAAAAAGAAACACCATTTCCCCAAATTGGCAATGGAATATAAAATATGGAGAAACTATTTTTTATTCTTTCTATAAAGTTAGCATTAAAATAATTTGGATAATTAAAATAACACCCGCTTTTTTTGTAAATCAACTCATCAGGTTCTCTGTATTCCTCTAAATATTTAGGGATGCGCTTATGATATTTTAAGATTCCTATCTTGGAAATAATTGCACATCTAAAATGCCACGCTGCCATTATTTTCTTCCTTTCCCTTGATATTTAGGTGGACGGAGATTTTGAATAGATGCTACAGCAGGAGCCGGATAATTAGTCGCATCAGGAGTTTTTATTGATATTTGGTGTTTTGCTTACATCAGGCTTACGCGGTGCGAGTGTTGATTTTTTAGGAAGAGCATTCGCACCCACATTTGAATTGGTTTTTTGAGCAGCAGCCACATCATCCACTTTCCTAGCAGCCCTAGCCGCCACGGCAGCCGCCGTAGGCACAGGCAATTGTATCTACCGCAGGCACATAAGGCATAGGCACTGGCGTTACAGGTTTCGGAGTGCTGGGATTACTCGCAACAGGTTTAGGCGAAGGTTTAAGTGCATCAGCACTCGATATTTGCATAGGCAGCCTGAAAATGGGATTGAGTGTTTTCAGGCTGCCTTCGTTAGGTGCTAATCTTTTTTGTTTCTTGCTGCATAACAAATTTCAATAACTCAAAAGTAAGATAAGCATACCAACCAGCAGGTGGGCTATCAGATGGATAAAATGAAATTTCAGCAATATAAAATTGTCTTTGAAATTGCTCATATATCCCGTTAACACCATCTTCCACATAAAACAGAATTTCATCTGCATGAAGATTAACCACTTCTTCATTTTCAGGCTGCGTGAGTATGTTAATTTTAGGAATGCATGGTTCAGAGGCAATTTTTAATTGCAATCGCATAATTTTATTACCAGTACAGCGTTCAATTCTGTATGTGTTTTTACTTTCTTTTAGAAGTAACACTTATTTTCCTTTATTCTATGGATAACCTGCCCATTCTTTTTTAGTTTTGGTGGATTGATTGAAAGGCAGCCTGAAAACGGTTTTTTATGCTGTTTTAGCTTCGCAGAAACTCGCTGCGCTCGTTTTCAGGCTGCCTTTTATTGCGCGGTTTACTCATTCAATGCGCGAGGAAACAAAATTGTATTTTCCAGCTCAATATGGTCGTTCAAATCGTCGGCAAAGGTTTTCAAATCGGCATAAAGCTGTTGCCAACTGCTGCACGCATCGGCGGGGGCGGTAAAGTTATCCGTGGTCGCCAGCAGCTGCGCCAGCGCGGCTTCGTGTTCTTCGTGTTCCATCATCATCACGCGGATGGGCATCCCTGCGTTGCGCCCCATGCCGTTTTTTATCATGGGAAACAGCATCCGTTCTTCTTTCATCATGTGGCTGCTGAGCTCGGCTTCAATCGCTTGGATTAAATCCACCAAACCGCTGGGGAAGGTTTCGTGGCGGGCGGCGACTTTGGCGGCAAGCTGCGCGGCATCGGCAAGCTGGCGGCGGTGCGTGGCGTGGTAGCGTTCAAGCACGTGGTCAACGGTGTTGGGCAGGCTGGCGGTTTGCCAGAGGGAGAGGTCGGTCATGGTGGTGTCCTTTAATGTGGTTTTATTATTTTGGCTACGCTGAATGCTGTTTCAGGCTGCCGCTAAAGTTGCATATTTTAGGAAAGTTCAAAGCAAAAGGCAAAGCGGGCATGAAAAAAGGGCGCGTGATGCGCCCTTGCGGTTGGCTGGATTTTCAGGCTGAAACCTTTGCCAAGCCTACAACCGATGGAGCGTCGGCGACCCGCCGACATCATTGCCCGCCCGCAAAGCCTGCCGTTTGGCAACGAGCCCTCACCGTTCCATTTTGGTTTTCAGGCTGCCTATACTGCGCCCGCAAGGCAATAGGCAGCCTGAAACGGTGTTGCATCGCCCTGCCCTATTTCGCCATTTCGTCATCCACCTCCTGATACAGTGCGGCAAAATCAGGCTCGCCCACAAAGGTTTTCAGCACTTCGCCCTTTTTGTTAAGCAACACGCTGGTGGGGTAAAGCTCGGTTTTCAGAAATTTTTTGGCAACGGCTTTGTCGCCATCAAACATCACTTCAAACGGAATACCTTGTTTGGCAACATAGTTTTTCACCCCGTCCAAGCTGTCGGCGGGATTGGACGTGGGTTCGGCGATGCCAAGAATTTGGAAATCTTTGCCCTGATAATCGTGCGCCATTTTGATGAGCTTGGGCATTTCGCTCACGCAGCCTGGGCAGGTGGGAAACCAAAAGTTAATCAGGGTTACTTTGCCTTGCAGGTTGGCGTTGCTGATGGCTTGGTTGTGCAGATTGGTAAGCTGGAAGCTGGGGGCGGGGTTGGCTGGCGCGCCAAACAAGGTGAACGCGGCAAGCGCGATGATGGCGATGGCGGCCAGCGCGGCGAGGGTTTTTTTCATGCTAACGAGGTGAGTTGTTGAAAGGCGGTGAGCAGCGGTTGAGGCAGCCTGAAAACGCGCCCTTGGCTGTCGGTGGGCATCAGCGTTACTTCGGCCTGCACGCAAAGCTGCCCGCTGTCGGCAAACAGGATGCGTTGCGTAACGACAAATTGGCGCGATTGGGCTTGGGTAAGCTGGCTGTGGATGTGCAGAATGTCGCCGAGTTTGGCGGCGCGGCGATAGCGGATGTCCATGCGGGCGACAACCAGCTGGGCTTGTTGCAGGCTGCCCAACGGCATCCGTTGCTTGAAATAATGCCAACGCGCGGCTTCTAAAAATTCAAGATAGCGGGCGTTGTTGACATGGGCGTAACCGTCTAGGTGGTAGTTCAGGATTTCTTGGGTGTAGGGCATTTTGGGAGGCTTGGGAGTGAGGGGCGGATAGGCAGCCTGAAATCTAAGAATGGAGCGGCAACGGCTCGTCGCCAAATAGCGTGTTCAACAGAACTTTACTGGCTGGCAAAATGTCGGCGAGCCGCCGACGCTCCATCGGTTATGGGTTTGCCAAAGGTTTCAGGCTGCCTTGAATAACGCAACACGGCTTCAATCCCGCCTTGCGCGCGACGCATGAAACAGGCGGATAAACTATCCGCCGTATCTTGGCTTACATCATTGAGGCAGCCTGAAAACTATTTAGCTTCGCTCGTTTTAGCTTCGCAACTCCGCTTCGCTACGCAGGCTGCCTCTGCCATCTCGCCCGTCAATCAAACTCAATCGAGCCGAACGCTTCGCGTTGCAAAGGCTCGCTGCTCAAATCGGTTACGATGCTGGATAGCTCGATGTCAAACCATTCGCGGAAAATATCGGGGTGCAAATCGGGCCACAGACTTTCGTCTTCGCACCAATCGCCCAGCTCGGCGGCAAAAATTTCTTCCACGCGGTTTTCGATTTCCTCCCACAGCGCGTCGGCGTTTTCGCAGGCATCCACCAGATAGGAATTGGCATCGTCTTGCAAGTCTTCGAGCGTGATGCCGGACAAATCGCTGTCGGGCAGGCTGTTGAGCCAATACCAAAAAGGTTCGTTGGGGATAACGATGAATACGCTGCGGTTCACTTCATACATAATACTTACTCCTGCGCGGGGGTGGTTGGATTTTCAGGCTGCGTTGTGTTTTCAGGCTGCATGGCGGTGGGCAGCGCAATTTGCGGTTCGCTGCTGGCGGGGGCAGCTTCGGGGTCAATTAAGCCGTCTTCGGGTTGGATGGCTGCGGCGTTGCCCAGTTGCTTGTTGCGCAAAGCCATGTAGGCATCGCGCATGGCAACGTATTTATCTAACGCCATTTCGTTGAGCGTGTCGGTAGTGTCCAGCAATTTTTCGCGCCCATCTCCCGCGTTTAACCCTGTGAGCGAATAATTGGCAGTACGGTCATGGATGATTGCGCCCTGCGGCGAATAAGCCATGCTCACACCCTCGCCCACGGTGTCGCGCACGGTGCTCGACCCAAACAGCGGCATCACAAAATAATTGCTGTTTTTCCAGCCCCAAGAAGCCAGCGTGTCGCCAAACGTGGTTTTGTGGTTGGGCATATTGGCTGCGCTGGCGATGTCAATTAAGCCGCCGATGCCAAAGGTGGTGTTAACCGCCACGCGCATAAAATCGCCGCCTGCTTTGCCGATGTGTCCGCGCAAGATGTTGTTGCCCATGCTTTTTACATCGCGCAGATTGTTGAAAAAATTGCCCACGGCGGTGCGCACGGGCTTGGGTGTTACTTTGCGATAGCCGCGTGCCACGGGCGTGAACACATATTGGTCGGCTTTGTCGTTAAATTTAAACATCGCGCGGTTGTAGCGTTCGTAGGGGTCGGGCGTGCCTTCTGCGTGGCTGTGGAAACTGATGGCGAGCAGCAGGCAAGTAA
>CAUQDE010000054.1:0-8490 GCA_963516425.1 uncultured Kingella sp. | reverse complement strand
CCGTCCATCAGTTTGAGCGTACCCAGTTTTTGCCCCGCTTGCACAGGCGCCACCACAGGCTGCATGGTTTCCAACACCGTTTTCACCTTGTCGCCTTGCCCCTGCGGCAGGGTAACGTAAGCATCTTGTTGAAAGCCGACATCAGCTTCGCTCACCGCGCCTTTATACACGCGCACCTTGCTTACCACTTGCCCCGCTTGATACATCTTAGGCGTGTCAAAGCCTTGCAAGGCGTAGTTCAACAATTTGCTGCTTTCGGTGGCGCGCGCTTCGGCGCTGGCTGCGCCAATCACAATGCTGATGACGCGGCGGTTGTTGCGCTTGCTGGTGGCGATTAAGTTGTAGCCCGCGCTGGATGTATGCCCCGTTTTCAAGCCGTCCACGCTGTCATCACGGAACAACAGCAGGTTGCGGTTTTCTTGGGTGATGTTGTTATAAGTATAAGATTTGTATGAATAAACTTCGTAATACTTGGCGGGCAAATCGCGGATGATGGCGTTGGACAAAATCGCCAAATCGTTCGCGCTGGTTAAATGCTTGGGTGCGGGCAAGCCTGTGGCGTTTTCAAAATAGGTTTGCGTCATGCCCAAGCGCTTGGCTTCGTCGTTCATCATTTGGGCAAAGGCTTCTTCGCTGCCCGCAATGCCTTCGGCAAGCGTAATCGCGGCATCGTTGCCCGAAACCACAATCAAGCCGCGCATCAAATCCCACACGGGCACTTCGCTGTGCGCTTTCAAAAACATGCGCGAGCCTTCCACCTTCCATGCTTTTTCGGACACGGTTAATTTTTGATCGGGTTTCAATTTGCCTTCTTCCAAGGCTTTGAAGGCGATGTATGCCGTCATCAATTTGGTAAGCGAAGCGGGTTCAATTTGCTGATCGGCATTTTTAGACACCAGCGTTTGATTGCTTTGTAAATCGCGCACCAAATAAGCGCTGGCGGCGATTTCAGGCTGCTTCAAGGCTTCGGCGGCGTTTAATTTGGGCGCGCTGGGCGCAGAAGCAGCAACAGCCGATGCCGCAGCGGGTGCAGATGCGGCTTGCGCAGGGGCGGCAGATTTATTTTTCTTGGCTACGCGAGCGGCAGCAGGGGTAACAATCAAGGCAGAAAGGGTGAGAATGGAGAGAATTTTTTTAACCATGTTGGATTACTCAGTTTGATAGGGTTTCAGGCTGCGTTGGAATGGGATGGGGCACAATGCCGTTTTCAGGCTGCCTTATCCGCGCAATAAGCTGTGTTACGCTATTGCATCAACAGCCCACAAAAGGCTGCGATTATACCCACAAAACGCTGTTTTACCTATTTTCAGGCTGCCTAAACCCGTTTTGCCAACAATAATTAACTTGCGTTTACACAATCACAGCGTTAAGGTTACGTTTTCTTACTCAATAATAACCATTCGCTTCAACCATGAACACAGAACACTTCTACGCCTATCGCCACTATCTCACCCGCATTCTCACGTCCGCTGTTTACGATGTTGCCATTGAATCGCCGCTAGACCTTGCCAGCAATCTGTCTCACCGCATGGGCAACAAAATCCTGCTCAAACGCGAAGATTTGCAGCCCGTGTTCTCCTTCAAACTGCGCGGCGCGTATAACAAAATGGCAAAACTGCCCGAAGATTTGTTACGCAAAGGCGTGATTACCGCCAGCGCAGGCAACCACGCGCAAGGCGTTGCCCTTGCCGCGCAACGCTTGGGCTGCGCGGCAACGATTGTGATGCCCGAAACCACGCCCAAGATTAAAGTGGACGCGGTAAAAGCGCGCGGCGGCAATGTGGTGCTGGCGGGCGTGTCGTACAACGATGCCTACGACCACGCGATGAAACTGGTTGCCCAAAGCGGTTTGACCTACATCCCGCCGTTTGACGACCCCGAAGTCATCGCGGGGCAGGGCACCATCGGCATGGAAATCGTGCGCCAACACGCCAAGCCCATCCACGCCGTTTTTGTGCCGATTGGCGGCGGCGGTTTGGCGGCGGGCGTTGCCGCGTTTATCAAACAAGTGCGCCCCGAGATTAAAGTCATCGGCGTGCAAACAAGCGACAGCTGCGCGATGAAAGCATCGGTTGCCGCAGGCGAGCGCGTGGCGTTGAAAGATGTAGGCTTGTTTGCCGATGGCACGGCGGTGAAGTTGGTGGGCGAGGAAACGTTCAAAATGTGCCGCGATTTGCTGGACGATATCATCACGGTGGACACCGATGCGGTGTGCGGCGCGTTGAAAGATATTTTTGACGACACGCGCAGCATCTGCGAGCCATCGGGCGCGTTGGCTTTGGCGGGGCTGAAAGCCTACATCGCGCAGCATCATCTTGCCGATGAAACGCTGATTGCCGTGTGCAGCGGCGCAAACATGAATTTCCACCGCTTGCGCCATGTGTCCGAGCGCAGCGAATTGGGCGAAGGCAACGAAGCGATTTTTGCCGTTTCCATTCCCGAGCGCGCGGGCAGTTTCCGCGAGTTTGTGAACGTGGTGGGCGCGCGCAGCATCACCGAGTTTAACTACCGCTACGGCGATGATGAAGTGGCGCATATTTTTGTGGGCATCCAAACTGCGGGCGCGAAAGACATCGCGCAAATCCGCGCCCAATTTGATGCCGCGCATCTGCCGTATATGGATTTGAGCAACGATGAAATGGCGAAAGTCCACCTGCGCTATATGGTGGGCGGGCGCACGCACAAGGTGCAAAACGAGCGATTGTTTAGCTTTGAGTTTCCCGAGCGGCCGGGTGCGCTGACCAAATTTTTGAACACGCTGCAAAGCGATTGGAACATCAGCCTGTTTCACTACCGCAACCACGGCGCGGACTACGGGCGCATTTTGGTGGGCATCGACGTGCCGCCCGCCGACAGCGCGGCGTTTGACGCATTCTTGGCGCAGCTGGGCTACACATACGAAGAGCAAACGGATAACGCGGCGTACCGGCTGTTTTTGTCGGCTTGATGGTTTTTAGGCTGCCTTTGCGGGATACAGAGGCAGCCTGAAAATAATCATGGCGCGCCGGCAGCTCGCCGTTTCCGTTCCACGGATTACTGTTTTAACCAATATTTCAGGCTGCCTTATAGCCAAACCGCAAAGGCAGCCTGAAACCCAATCCGCCATCCCAAACAACAAACCCCAATCCGCACAAAAGCCATTTTCTGCCAATATCCCCAGTTAAACACCAAATAATTGCCAATCACTGCCCACATCCACACACATAAAGCATAAAATTCCACCCATCCCCGCCCATTAAATTTTCAGGCTGCCGTATCTTTTGCCCGCGCAGCCGTTTCAAAGGCAGCCTGAATTAACTTATACTTCACACTTCTTTGCAAAATTTGAAAGAGCCCAACCCATGTTTCAGCATCTCGCCCCCTACGCAGGCGACCCAATTTTAAGCCTTGTAGAAACGTTTAACCGCGACCCGCGCGCCAACAAAATCAACCTATCCATCGGCATCTATTTTGACAACGATGGCAACATGACGCAGCCTGAAAGCGTGAAAACCGCCGAACAGCGCGTAGGCATCGGCGCAAAAGCCTATTTGCCGATGGAAGGGCACGCAGGGCTGCGCGCCGAGTTGCCCAAATTATTGTTTGGCGCAAACCATCGCGTCATCGCCGAACAGCGCGTAACCACCGTGCAAACACTGGGCGGCTCGGGCGCATTGCGGCTGGGCGCAGATTTGCTGCACAACGCCTTTGGCAACAGCAAAGTGCTGATGAGCGACCCCACATGGGACAACCATCACGGCATTTTCGCCGCCGCAGGCTTTGAGCTGGGCAGCTATCCGTATTACGACCCCTCCACCATCGGCGTGAAATTTGCCGAGATGTGCGAATGCCTTAATAGGCAGCCTGAAAACACCATCGTGCTGCTGCATCCCTGCTGCCACAACCCCACGGGCGTGGATTTGTCGCCCGCGCAATGGGACGAAGTGCTCAACATCATCGCTGCGCGCCAGCTTATCCCGTTTATGGATATTGCCTACCAAGGCTTTGGCGACGATTTTGACCGCGATGCCTACGCCATCCGACGCGCCGCCGATTTGGGCTTGCCGCTGCTGGTGAGCAGCTCGTTTTCCAAAAACATGTCGCTGTATGGGCAGCGCGCGGGCGGCTTGATGGTGGTGTCGCCCAATGCCGAAGAAGCCGCGCTGGTGCTGGGGCAGCTGCAACTGGGCGTGCGCCGCATTTATTCCAGCCCGCCCGTGCAAGGCGGCTTGACTGCGTATCACGTATTAAGCGACCCGCTGCTTGCCGCGCAATGGCAAAACGAAGTGTATGTCATGCGCGACCGCATCCGCGCCATGCGCCAGCGCATTTACGACGTGCTGCAAAGCAAGCTGCCCGAGCGCGATTTCAGCTATTTTGTGAAACAGCGCGGCATGTTCAGCTACACGGGTTTGAGCGTGGCGCAGGTGCACCGCCTGCGCGACGAATTTGCCATTTATCTGCTGGACAGCGGGCGCATGTGCATCGCGGGGCTGAACGAGGGCAATGTGAACAAGGTGGCGGATGCGTTTGCGGCGGTGTTCAAAGGGTAGGGCGGGGGTGTGGTTACGCCGTTTCAGGCTGCCTCAATCCACCGCCGCATAGGCAGCCTGAAAACCGAAAACAAAACCCGGCAACGCCAAACCTTGCCCCGCCGCGCGTTAGCCAAATAACCATTAAGTAAGCGACAAGCCCGCGCCGCTCCATTTTCAGGCTGCTTCATCCCATGCAACCCAATCGCCCCAACCTTTTATTTACGCTGATTGCCATCGCCCTCTTGTTAGCCGCAGGTTTTTCTATGTATTACGCGCTTGTGCCGTGGCTGCTTGCCTTGCCATGGTTGCTGTGCACGCCCGTCCATCTTTTTTGGCTGCATTCGGGCAAGCATTTCTCTTGGCGCAACTGGCGGATACAGTTTGCGATGTGGCTGCTGGCATGGGCAACGGTTTATTTCGGGCAACAGCATATTGAGCAACGCATCCGCCAAGATGCCGTGCAAATTGTGGTGCAGATTGAGCGGTATCACGCACAACATCATCGCTACCCCGCCGCGTTGGGCGAAGTCTATCCGCGCAACACGCTGTATCACGAGCGGCGCGTGCGCTATCAAATGCCCGCCCCGCAACAGCCGCCCATCTTGGAATACGAAAGCATCATCCCGCTGGATTGGCATCGTTATGATTTTGCCCTGCGCCAATGGCAATATATGTCTGATTAGTTTTCAGGCTGCCTATGCGGCTAGCTGAGGCAGCCTGAAAACCACATTCCCGTCAATCAACCAATAAAGGAACAACCATGTCTCACAAAAAACACCTAATCGCCCTTGCCGCGCTGCTGCTTGCCCGCGCCGCCTTCGCCGAAACGGTAAGCTACAACGTGTTCGTGAAGCTGGACAACACCGCCGAAAGCCGCGTGAACGACATCTCGCAAGCGCTTGCCCAGCAAGGCGTAAACTCGCTGTTTGCGCAGGGCTATCAAGTGCATCTCACGCTGTATCTCACCGAATACGACAGCAAAAGGCTGCCTGAAATCCAAAAAATCGTCAGCCAATTTGCCCGCCAGCAAAGCAAATTTGCCATTTCGTTCAACGGGATGCACAGCACAGCAGGCAAATGGCTGATGCTGGACAACCAGCCATCGCCCGAGTTGCAACAGCTTGCCGATGAAATCACCGTGCAGCTGGTGAAACTGCGCGACAAAAACGCGCAACTGCCCGATTGGGTGAAAGCCTATCCCGAAAAGGTAAAAACCTTTGAGCGATATGGCTCGCCCAATGTGTTCACCCAGTTCAACCCGCACGTTACCCTGCTCACGCCCAACGAATTTAGCGATGGCGTAGCCAAATTTGAAGCCAGCTACACCTTCCAGCCGTTTACCGCGCAAGCCGTGGGCATCGGCATTGCCCAGGTGGACGCGCTGGGTCAAGCCAAAAATGTTTTATACTTCAAACCATTTAAGTAAACCATCATGCTATCCAAACAATCTTTGCTCAATATTTCCCTTTCCGAAGCCTTTATCGTTGCCGCGTGCGCCATCGCCATCATGGGCTACACCATTATCTCGTTTGAATGGGTGCCGCATTTGTCCATTTTGCTGGCTCTGGTTGCGCTGATGCTGTATGGCTTGCTGCGTGGCGCAACATGGCGCGACATGATTAAGCGCATGGCATCGGCGGTGGAACAAGGCATGGGCGCGGTTTATCTGTTTTTCTTTATCGGGCTACTGGTGGCCGCCATGATGATGAGCGGAGCGATTCCCACGCTGATGTATTACGGCTTTGGGCTGATTTCGCCCGAATATTTTTATCTTTCCGCGTTTTTGCTGTGCGGCATCATCGGTATTTCCATCGGCAGCAGCTTGACCACTTGCGCCACCATCGGTGTGGCGTTTATGGGCATGAGCAGCGCGTTTCATGCTGTGCCAGCGATTACCGCAGGCGCGGTGGTTTCGGGCGCATTTTTTGGCGACAAAATGTCGCCGCTGTCGGACACCACGGGCATCGCCGCGTCCACCGTGGGCGTGGATTTGTTTGAACACATCAAAAACATGAGCTACACCACCATCCCCGCCTTGCTGCTGACCGCCGCCGCGCTGGTGTGGGCGGTGCCCGATGTGGTTTCAGGCAGCCTGAATTCGGTGCAAAAGCTCAGCGGGCAATTGCAAGCGAGTGGCTTGGTGCATGGCTACGCGCTGTTGCCGTTTGCCGTGCTGGTGGTGCTGGCGTTGTTTAAAGTGGACGCGATTTTAACCATGCTCGCCACCATCGCCGTTTCCATCGCCATTACCTTCACCCACACGCCGCTATCGGCAGGGCAACTGGGCGGCTGGCTGTTTGCAGGCTTTAAGCCCGAACACGTGGGCGAGGGCATTGCCAAATTGGTGTCGCGCGGCGGCTTGGAAAGTATGTTTTTCACGCAAACGGTGGTGATGCTGGCGTTGAGCTTAGGCGGCTTGCTGTTTGCGCTGGGCATTGTGCCTGCCTTGTTAGACGCGATGCGCCGCTTTCTCACCAACGCAGGGCGCGCCACCTTTTGCGTGGCGATGACCAGCGTGGGCGTGAACATCTTGATTGGCGAGCAATATCTGTCCATCTTGCTGGCGGGCGAAACGTTCAAACCCGTGTACGCCAAGCTGGGCCTGCATCCGCGCAACCTATCACGCACGCTGGAAGACGCGGGTACGGTGATTAACCCGCTGGTGCCGTGGAGCGTGTGCGGCGTGTTCATCGCCAAAGTGCTGGGCGTGAGCGTGTTGAGCTACTTGCCCTACGCCTTTTTCTGCTACCTGTGCTTGATTTTAACCGTGCTGTTTGGCTTCACGGGAGTAACGCTGAGCAAGGTGGAAGCCGAGCAAAAATCCGAGCAACAATAGTTTTCAGGCTGCCTTTGGGTTACGCCAAGGCAGCCTGAAAATATGGTTCTACCAATGCAAGCCTGCGTATTCGAGGCAGCCTGAAACCCGACTCCCATAAGGAAACCCATGTTCAACCAACGTCTTATCTACGGCTTCCACGCCGTCAACGCCCGCTTGTGGCAAAACCCCAAATCCATCATCGAGCTTTATGTGCTGGAAAACAAAAGCGACGCGCGCACGCGCGAAGTGCTGGAAAAAGCAGCCGCCGAAAACGTGCGCGTGCATTTTGCCGATGCAAACCGCCTGAACACCATCGCCAAAGGCGCGCGCCATCAAGGCGTGGTCGGCTTTATTGACGCATCCAAAAACCATGTGCACTTGGAAGACGTGTTGGAAAACCTGCGTGAACCCGCGTTCTTGCTGGTGCTAGACGGCATCACCGACCCGCACAACCTCGGCGCGTGCCTGCGCACGGCAGATGCAATGGGCGTGCACGCCGTAATCGCGCCCAAAGACAAAAGCGCGGGGCTAAACGCCACCGTGAGCAAAGTCGCTTGTGGCGCGGCGGAAACCGTGCCCTATATCACCGTAACCAACCTAGCGCGCACCCTGCGCGAGCTGAAAGAATACGGCATCTGGGTGGTGGGCACGGATATGGGCGGCGAAGCGGATTTGTTCCACTACGCCATCCCCGAAAACGTGGCGTGGGTGATGGGCAACGAGGGCGAAGGCATGCGGCGGCTCACGCGCGAGCATTGCGATGCGCTGGTGTCCATTCCCATGTTTGGCACGGTGGAAAGCATGAATATTTCCGTATCCGCAGGCATGGTGATGGCAGAAACACGGCGGCAGCGCGTGCTGCGGGACGAAGCGGGGTAGTAAGGGCAGCCTGAAACCAGATTTGCGCCGTAGGTCGGGGCATTTATGCCCGACAATCCCATCCGCAAAGTTTGAACATCAATGCCTAAGCTAGAAACTTTGCGCCTTGCATCCTGTTTTCAGGCTGCCTTTGGTGCAACATAAAAGGCAGCCTGAAAAGCATTTGTTTACATCGGTGGCTAAACACAACGGCAGCCTGAAAACCAAAATCCCACCACCCCCAACACACAAAAAAGCAGCCTGAAAACAACATCACATCGTTTTCAGGCTGCCTTTTAT
>CAUQDE010000053.1:0-8624 GCA_963516425.1 uncultured Kingella sp. | reverse complement strand
TGGAGCAATTATACGCCATCGGCGCGGCGGCCGAACGGCAGCCTGAAAACGGCGGGACGTTGCGGGGCAGCGTTATCGGCAACACAACACTCAATCTATTACATATTCAACGCAGTTACCCAAAAACACATTGCAGTAATCAATGAAAGTGGTGTCATTACATATTTTTCTTTCCTGCTTTTTGAAACAAAATTCATAAGGGTATTCAGTGAAAGATATGCTGCCATTACCATACCAATTACCTTTGTTACGCCAACAGAAAACCATAATGGTATCAATTCACCCATTTGCAAAATTATCATCACAAAAAACACTTGTAAAATAAGCTGGGTAAGCAATACCATTCTGAGCTTCTTGGGAAAAACCTTATACCGCCCTCCCATCGTCAGCTCCCCTAATGGCAAGCCGCATATAATCAGTATGGACAATACAATCACTACCGAAAATGCACCTGCTCCTATAATAGCCATCATAAATTAACCTCCGTAAACCAGTTGTTCATTTAGTCTTTCTAACGCTTCTGTTTCAACTGCCCTCAGAAGCTTTGGCTGGGATTGCAGCCTGAAAACCGTCCGGCGCACCCGCATAAAAGGCAGCCTGAAAACGCCAAATCCCGTTTTCAGGCTGCCTTTCATCCCCGTTCACCCCGCCTTCCACCGCGCCCAAGCCAACTGCACCGCCATCGCCACGCCCATGCACACGCACACGGGCAGCCAAAACGCCGTGCTCAACCGCGACAATTCCAGCATAAACACCACCGCCGTCAGCCGCATATTCTGCGCCAAGCCCAAAAACACCGTTGCCCCCACAAACGCCGCCGCCCCCGCCGAAACAGGCGGCAACACCGCATTCCAAGCCGCCGCGCTAGCAAAGGCAATCATCCCGCCCAGCATCATCGACGGCGTAATCCGTCCGCCATACGCCCCCGCCACCGTTGCCAGCAACACCGCCGCCCATTTGGTTGCCAACAGAGCCAACGCCGTTTGCCAAGTGAGCGCGTCGGCAAAACTCAACTGATTGCCCGCCTTGCCGTTGCCCAAGATTTCAGGCTGCCACATCCCCATCGCCCCAATCGCCGCAAACGACAGCAGCGCAATCGGCAGCATTTTCCAGCTCGCCTTGTTCAGCTTCGGCAGCTTGCCATTGCTCCACGCAAATGCATTCACGCCCAGCGCAATCAACACGCCGCACACCGCCGCCCAAACCAAAAACGGCGCATCAAACGCCACATTTTCCAAATTCGGCAAATGCGCGTATTGCACCGTATCGCCCAGCCCCACGCGCACCACCAGCACCGCCACGCCGCAAGCCAACAACGCCGCCAACACCAGCGGCGCAGACCAAGATGCCAGCAGCGTTTCCAACACAAACACCGTCGCCGCCAACGGCACGTTATACACCGCCGCCAAACCCGCCCCCGAAGCGCACGCCAACACCACGCTCTTTTGCGCAGGCGACAATTTCAGGCAGCCTGAAAGCGGCGTCGCCAACGCCACACTCATCTCGCGCGGCGCCACCTCCCGCCCCAGCGGCGAGCCCATGCCCACGGTAACAATCTGCAACAGCGCATGGCACGCCGTTGTTTTCACAGGCATATCCTTTTCAGGCTGCTTCACCGCCGTTTTCACCTCCATCAGCGGCGCGCCATATTTTTGCAACAGCGTCCAACACAACCCCACCACCGCGCCGCACGCCAGCAACGCCGCAAACCGCCGCCCCGCCGAAGCCTGCTGCGCCAGCTCCCGAAACGAAACGTGCCCCGCTACCAAGCCGCCATGAAACACAAACTGCTGCAAAAAATGCAGCAAATGCGTAAAACCAATCCCCACCAAGCCCGCCAGCAGCCCCGTAAGCAACAACGCCACGCCCAAGCGCAGCGAAAAATCGCACGATTCCATCGCCATATCCTGTTTACTGTTTAACAAAAACCGCGCCCATTTTAACGCAAATGAACGCAGAGGCAGCCTGAAAACGGTGCGGCAGCCTGAAACGGCACACCAGCGGCTCGCCAACAGCCTGCCGATGTAGCCATGTTTTATGATGCAGTAGGTCGGGCATTGATGCCCGACAAACACCTTTGCCACAGTTTCAGGCTGCCTCCCGCCAAAGGCAGACCAAAACTCACTATAATCCCCCATTTCAACCCCATAACAGAAAGGCTTAACCATGACAACATTCTTCACCCCCGCCCAAATCCTCCCCGCCTACCAATACCGCAAATCCTGCCGCCACTACGACCCCAGCCGCAAAATCAGCACCGAAGATTTCAACTACATCCTAGAACTCGCCCGCCTCTCCCCCAGCTCCGTCGGCAGCGAGCCATGGCGATTCCTCGTCGTGCAAAACCCCGAGCTGCGGCAAAAACTCAAACCCTTCGCATGGGGCATGACCGCCACGCTGGACACCGCCAGCCACATCGTCGTTATCCTCGCCAAGAAAAACGCCCGCTACGACAGCCCCTTTATGCTGGAAGGCATCCGGCGCCGCGGCATCACCGACCCTGAAGCCATCGGCAAAACCCTCGCCAAATACCGCAGCTTCCAAGCCGACGATGCCCACCTGCTTGATAACGAGCGCACCCTGTTTGACTGGTGCAGCAAGCAAACCTATATCGCCCTTGCCAACATGATGACAGGCGCGGCGCTCATCGGCATCGACAGCTGCCCCATCGAAGGCTTCAACTACGACGACATGAACCGCACCCTTGCCGAAACAGGCGCGTTTGACCCCGCCGAATGGGGCGTGTCCGTTGCCGTAACCTTCGGCTACCGCGCCCAAGACATCGCTCCAAAAGCGCGCAAGCCTATTGAAGACGTGGTAACTTGGTTGGAATAAATCCCAGCCAAAGGCAGCCTGAAAACCATATTTTGCGTTTTTAGACTGCCTAGTTTATAATTTTTTCATAGTTTAATAATTTTTTTAATTGAAACAAGGGATTATGATTATGTTTGCAAAAACGCTAAATATTAAAAATTTTAGTGTACTCCCAAATGGGGGATTTGAATTTTCTCCACATTTAAATATTATTGTGGCAGAAAATGCTTGCGGGAAAAGTCATTTATTGAAATTAATTTATACATTATTAAAAATAACCAGTAAACCCGAACAATTCAGTAAAAATAAACTACAAGAAATATATGCAAGAAAATTCATCAACGTGTTTCGTCCTGATGAATTAGGTCGTCTTGTTAAACGAAAACAAGGAAGAGAACGTGCAGAAATTAAATTTTACTTAGATAGTGGTTTGCATAGTGAGCTTAATTTTGCAAGCAATGCAAAAACGCAAGTTAACGTTGAATACATCTCGGAACAACGTAACTTACCCCCCGTTTTCATACCTACTAGGGAGCTTATTACATTAGAGGATTCATTTACTACACAATATATTCAACGTGAACTTTCTTTTGAAGAAACTTGGTTTGATACAGTTTTATTATTAAAGGCACCCCCCTTAAAAGGTCCGCGTTTAAAAGAAATTGATAAGTTGTTGGCGCCTATTGAAGAAGTAATGGGTGATAAAGTTAATAGTAGAAATGGGCGATTTTATCTTGGCAATGTGGAAGCTCCATTGGTAGCAGAAGGTATGCGAAAGCTGATGATGATTGCTCGTCTATTAGCAACAGGCTCGCTGCAAGACAAGGGGTATTTATTTTGGGATGAGCCAGAAGCAAACTTAAATCCTAAACTTATCAAAGCAGCTGCAAAAATTATTTTTTCTTTGGCGAGTACAGGTATTCAAGTTTTTATTGCTACTCACTCATTATTTCTATTAAGAGAGTTAGAAATCCTAAATATTGAAAACAAAATCTCCAAACGCTTTTTTTCTTTAACTCTTGATGATAAAGGAACTCAGCTTCAACAAGGAGATAACATGAGTGATTTAGATACAATTGTTGCTCTTGATGAGAGTTTGATGCAATCAGAGCGTTACTTGGATGCGACTATTACAACTTGATTGAGAATATAAAACGATCAGATTGTGATTTAAACTTATAAATAAATTAATAAGGACTGTAACAATGCCTACTATTACCGAAGGCAATTTAACTTTTACCTTTCCTGCATCTGTTCAAGCTGAAAAGTATGATGCTTGGTCATTCTACCGCAATCAGTTTCAGGCTAGATGTAGTAAAGATAATAAAGCAGTTGATATTGTCGCTATAGCAGGCAATCAAACTGCTTGGTTAATTGAAATTAAAGATTTCAGAATAGGAGGTAGAGATAGACAAAAAGAAAAGAGATTGCCATTAGCAGATGAAATAGCACAAAAAGTGCGAGATTCATTAGCTGGATTAGTTGCTGCAAAATTTAATGCTAGTGATCCAACTGAAAAAAATTTTGCAACACAATTTGTTAACTGCTCTGAGATAAAAATTATCTTACATATAGAGCAGCCTAATCATACGTGTAAAATTATTTTTAATCTATCAGATTTGCAGGACAAATTAAAAATTTTACTTAAAGCCATAGATCCTAGAATTAAAACTTTAAATATAGCCGAAATGACTAAATATCCAAACCAATATCCATGGGAGGTTAAATAACAAGGCAGCCTGAAAGCATATTTTGCGTTTTCAGGCTGCCTTTTCTCACATCCCCAAATACCACCCTAACCCCTTGTTTTACAACCAACCTAAGCCCCCGCATTTTATGCTAAAATTGCCCCCTTTTTGACCCCATCCAAACCCTCACATGACCCACTCAAACGACCATCAATTCGCCAAAGAAACCATCGCCGTCAGCCTAGAAGACGAAATGAAAAAATCCTATTTGGATTACGCCATGTCCGTGATTGTCGGGCGCGCGCTGCCCGATGTGCGCGATGGCTTAAAGCCCGTGCATCGCCGCGTGCTGTTTGCCATGCACGAACTCAAAAACAACTGGAACAGCGCGTATAAAAAATCCGCCCGCGTGGTCGGCGATGTGATTGGTAAATACCACCCACACGGCGATTCCGCCGTGTACCAAACCATCGTGCGCATGGCGCAGCCCTTTTCGCTGCGCTATATGCTGGTGGACGGGCAAGGCAACTTCGGCTCAGTAGATGGCGATGCCGCCGCCGCCATGCGTTACACCGAAATCCGCATGGCAAAAATCGCCCACGAAATGCTCGCCGATATAGAAGAAGAAACCGTTAATTTTGGCGACAACTACGACGGCAGCGAGCAAGAACCGCTGGTGCTGCCCACCCGCTTTCCCGCGCTGCTGGTAAACGGCTCGGAAGGCATCGCCGTGGGCATGGCAACCAACATCCCGCCGCACAATCTCAGCGACACCATTTCCGCCTGCTTGCATCTGCTGCACCAGCCCGAAGCCGACATCAACGAATTGATTGACATCATCAAAGCCCCCGATTTTCCCACAGGCGCAACCATCTACGGCTTAACAGGCGTGCGCGCGGGCTATCAAACAGGGCGCGGGCGCGTGGTCATTCGCGCCAAAACGCATCTTGAACCGATTGGCAAAGGCGGCGAGCGCGAAGCGATTATCGTGGATGAAATCCCGTATCAAGTAAACAAAGCCAAGCTGGTGGAAAAAATTGGCGAGCTGGTGCGCGAGAAAACCATTGAAGGCATCGCCGAACTGCGCGACGAATCGGATAAAGACGGCACGCGCATTGTGATTGAGCTTAAACGCAACGAAAACGCCGAAGTCATTTTAAATCAACTGTATAAGCTCACCCAGCTGCAAGACACCTTCGGCATCAACATGGTGGCGCTGGTGGACGGGCAGCCGCGCTTGCTCAATCTCAAACAAATTTTGAGCGAATTTTTGCGCCATCGCCGCGAAGTGGTAACGCGCCGCACGCTGTTTCGCCTGAAAAAAGCCCGCGCCGAAGGGCACATCGCCGAGGGCAAAGCCGTTGCGCTGTCTAATATCGACGAAATGATTGCGCTGATTAAAGCATCGGCGGATGTGGAAAGCGCGCGCGAAGCGCTGTTGAGCCGCGCTTGGCAGTCTAGCCTTGTGAGCGAAATGCTCAGCCGCAGCGATTTGGATTTAACCCAAGCCCGCCCCGAATGGCTGCCTGAAAACCGTGGGCTGCAAGCCGATGGCTATTGGCTGTCGGACGAGCAAGCCCGCGCCATTTTGCGCATGAGTCTGCGCAATTTAACAGGGCTAGACCAAGACGAAATCGTTAAAGAATACAAAGCATTGATGGCGATTATTGTGGATTTGTTAGACATTTTGGCAAAACCCGAGCGCGTGCGCCAAATTATTGAAGACGAATTGGTGGAAATGAAAACCCAGTTTGGCGACGAGCGGCACAGCGAAATCAACGCCTTTGGCGGCGGCGACATTGCCGATGAGGATTTAATCCCACCGCGCGACATGGTGGTAACGCTCACCCACAGCGGCTACATCAAAACCCAGCCCACCAGCGATTACCAAGCGCAAAAACGCGGCGGGCGCGGCAAACAGGCCGCCGCCACCAAAGACGAAGACTTTATTGAAACGCTGTTTATCGCCAACACGCACGATTATCTGATGTGCTTCACCAACCTCGGCCGCTGCTATTGGATTAAGGTGTACCGCCTGCCCGAGGGCGGGCGCAATTCGCGCGGCCGCCCGATTAACAACGTGATTCAGCTCGACGAAAACGAAAAAGTTTCCGCCATTTTGCCCGTGCGCGAGTTCCCCGAAAACGAATATGTGTTCTTCGCCACCGCGCTGGGCATGGTAAAAAAAGTGCAGCTTTCCGCGTTTAAAAACGTAAGCAGCAAAGGCATTAAAGCCATCGCGCTCAAAGAGGGCGACAGCCTCATCGGCGCGGTGAAAACAGGCGGCGCGGACGACATCATGCTGTTCTCCAACTTGGGCAAAGCCTTGCGCTTTAACGAATATTGGGCAGGCAAAGCCGATGCCGCAGACGATGATGCCGAGTTAGACAACGAAATGCAGCCTGAAAACGATGATGCCGACAGCGAAACCGCCGCGCCCAAATCGGGCAATGGCGTGCGCCCCAGCGGACGCGGTTCGGGCGGCTTGCGCGGGATGCGGCTGCCTGAAAACGGGCGCATCGTGAGCCTGCTGGTGGCGCAAGAAAACTGCGGCTTGCAAGTTTTAACCGCTACCGCCAACGGCTACGGCAAACGCACGCCGATAGCCGACTATCCGCGCAAAGGCAAAGGCGGGCAGGGCAACATCGCCATCAACACAGGCGAGCGCAACGGCGATTTGGTGGCGGCAACGCTGGTGTCGCCCAACGACGATTTGATGCTGATTACATCGGGCGGCGTGCTGATTCGCACCAAAGTGGAGCAAGTGCGCGAAACAGGGCGCACCGCTGCTGGCGTGAAGCTGATTAACTTAGACGAGGGCACCACGCTGGTGAGCATTGAACCCGTAGCGGAAAGCGATGAGGCGGATGAAGCGGATGTGGTTGCCGTTGAGCAGGGCAGCAGCAGCGAGGATGAAAACACCGAAGCATAAAGCGTAGCGCTAAATAAGAGGCAGCCTGAAAACGTGGTAATGGCGTTTCAGGCTGCCTTATTTTGTCTGTTGTGCGCCTAATATTGGGGTTATGCTGTGTGAACCTTGCCTGCTTACAAAGGCAGCCTGAAAATGGGTTTACCTGTTTCAGGCTGAAACCTTTGCAAACCCTGAGTAGGTCGGGCATTTATGCCCGATGTTTTTATGTGTTCGTGTTTGTCGGGCATAAATGCCCGACCTACAAACTGCTTGCCGCCTGTGTTTGCTCGAAATATCGCCCTTCTCCGGCAAAAAAGGTTTCATAATTCGGCCCAAGCTGCTTGGAAAGTACCTCAAACGGTGTCGGCACAAGCGTTTTGCCCCAGCATTTTTTCGGGATTCTCTTCGGTTCGGGGCTGGCTGCCAAAATCACATTCGGCCGGGACTTTTGCCACACCAAAAAAGTATGCTCGGGCATTTGGCAATTCATGCTCGAATTGTCTCCCAGTTCGGCGGCAAATTCGTGTACCACTCGCGCCGTGTCCACCGACAAACCCAAAGATAGGAAATCCATTCTGCCGGATTCCCGCGATTCTTCGCTGTATCCGGATGCTCCGGTACGCCAAAACCCTTTGGCAATATTCCGATATTTGTCGTTTTCCCGACGGATGAACCTCACTTTAAACATCGCGCCGAATTCGGGCAGCGATGCGGTCTGCACTTTCTCCAAAAAACAGCTGGACAAATAAACATAAGGCTCTACCGATTGGTTATAAGGAATCTCCGGCGGCTTGCCATTGGCTTGCGGTAGCAACCCCCATTCCAAACCTTTACCCGCACAAAGCCATTGCCCGATTCTGGCCGGTTTTTCAGAATTGGTTTGGATTGCATAGTCCGTCCAATAGTTATAGTCGTTGAACATCCGCCTTTTTATACTCGTAATAGGAATGCCGTTCCACACAACCGGTTGCGGAAATTTTGCGTAAGTGAATTTGTCGGGTTCGGAGTGCGTGCGTTCCGCAATATTAGTTTCAATATATGTTCCGGCCGGCATGGTGATACCCGCAACGGTTTGCGGCGCAGGCAGCGTGATTTGGCTTAACTCTTTGAGACGTTCGCGCTCCCTGCTTTCCCGTTCGGGCAAAAGTACAAAACTAATGTACCAATATCCCGCCAGAGAAAACATGACAATATCCAACAGAATCCAACCG
>CAUQDE010000052.1:0-8693 GCA_963516425.1 uncultured Kingella sp. | reverse complement strand
GGCGCATTTTGCATGGCGGCGGCGTTTGGCGCGGCGGAACTCATCGCCCTGCGCGGCAGCAAATTTTTGCCCGATGCCGCGCAAATCGAAGAAGCCATGTATAAAGCCATCGCCGTCGGCTTTCTGTTTTTCACCATCGCCACCATACTCGGCGCGCTGTGGGCCGCCGACGCTTGGGGGCGCTATTGGAGCTGGGATCCGAAAGAAACATGGGCGTTTATCGTGTGGCTGAACTATGCCATCTGGCTACACATGCGGCTGGTGGCGGGCTGGCGCGGCAAAGTATTGGCGTGGTGGGCGGTTATCGGGCTGTTTATCACCGCGTTTGCCTTTGTGGGCGTGAATATGTTCTTGTCGGGGCTGCATTCTTATGGCGGGTTGTGAGGCAGCCTGAAAACAAAGGCAGCCTGAAACCCCACCCCCTTTTCAGGCTGCCTTAGAACCTGTATTCACTCTTTTCATAGGTAGATTTGATGACATAAAAACGCGGATACAAGGCAAAAAGCGCAGCAAGGTTGAACACCTTGCGCGCATTTTTAACGCAGTAGCCGCGTTTTTAGGGCATGAAAGATGCCTATGAAAAGAGTGAATACAGGTTCTTATATTCAAAATTTACCCGCCTATCCCGCCAAATTCCGCTATGATATGCCCTTTCCCAACCAGCAAAGGACACGCCTATGCGCCGCATCACCGCCCTACTCATCAGCCTTTGGCTCGGATTTCACCTTAGCGTCGGTTGCGTGGTTGCCCCCCTTGTTTCCAACCACCTCAACACCTCAGACAGCGGCAAAACCCTCGCCGACACCCTTTCAGGCAGCCTCTTTCACATCGCCAACCTATTCACCCTTGCCGTTTGGCTCATCGTTTATTTCACCGCCCGCAGCGACAACCGCATGGCGTATCACAAATCCCGCACCCCCTTTTGGGCAGGTGCGCTGCTGCTGCTCACCGCCGTCAACGAATGGCTCATCACCCCCGTGGTCGCCGCCCTACGCGCCAATCAAACCAACTGGCTACACAGCATCATCGGCGGACACGTCGGCACATGGAACGGCATCTCCTATCTTGTTTACCTGTTATGCAGCCTGATTGGCTTGGCGCTCGCCATCCAGCTGCTGCGCCTCGCCAACCCACAACACTAACCCCGTCCATCCATCATGAACACCCCACTTCTCTCCTCCATCCAAAACCCCAACGACCTCAAACAACTGAGCGAAAACCAACTGCCCCAAGTCGCCCAAGAAATCCGCGAACTGCTGCTAGACAGCATCCAAAAAACAGGCGGGCATTTCGCCAGCAACCTCGGCGCGGTGGAGCTTACCCTCGCCCTGCATTATATTTACAACGCCCCGCACGACCACTTGGTGTGGGATGTGGGGCATCAAACCTATCCCCACAAAATCCTAACAGGGCGCAAAGACCGCATGGACACCATGCGCCAATACCAAGGCTTGGCAGGCTTTCCCAAACGCTGCGAAAGCGAATACGACGTGTTTGGCGTGGGGCATTCTTCCACCTCCATCGGCGCAGCGCTCGGCATGGCGGTTGCCGACAAACTGCACGGCAGCGATGCGCGCAGCGTCGCCATTATTGGCGATGGCGCAATGACCGCCGGGCAAGCCTTTGAAGCGCTCAACAACGCGGGCGACATGAGCGATGTAAACCTGCTGGTGATTTTGAACGACAACGAAATGTCCATCTCGCCCAACGTGGGCGCGTTGCCCAAACACCTTGCCCGCCATGTGATGCGCGATATGCGCGGCGTGTTGCACGAAATCAAAACCCAATCGGCAAAAGTGCTGGACAAGCTGCCCGCCGTGAAAGAAATCGCCGAAAAAGCCGAGCAAACCATCAAAACCTTCGCCAGCGAAAGCGAACACGTACAACAAAGCCTCGGCTTGTTTGAAAACTTTGGCTTTGAATACACAGGCGCGGTGGATGGGCACAACATCGCCCAATTGGTGCAAGTGTTGCGCGAATTGCGCGGCAAAAAAGGCCCGCAGTTATTGCACGTCATCACCAAAAAAGGCAACGGCTACAAGCTCGCCGAAAACAACCCCGTGAAATACCACGCCGTAGGCAAAGCCCCCGCCGCCGCCAATCCCGATTCAGGCAGCCTGAAAACCGAAGCCAGCGCAGCCCAAGCCGCCCCCGCGCCCACCTACACCGAAGTCTTTGCCGATTGGCTTGCCGACCAAGCCCAAGCCGATGAACGGCTGATTGCCATCACCCCCGCCATGATAGAAGGCAGCGGCTTGGTGGCCTTTGCCCAGCAATTCCCCAACCGCTGCTTTGATGTCGGCATCGCCGAGCAACACGCCGTAACCTTTGCCGCAGGCTTAGCGTGCGCCGAAGCCAAACCCGTGGTGGCGATTTATTCCACCTTTTTGCAACGCGCCTACGACCAATTGCTGCACGACGTGGCGCTGCAAAACCTGCCCGTGCTGTTCGCCATTGACCGCGCGGGCATCGTGGGCGCGGACGGCCCCACCCACGCGGGCGTGTACGATTTAAGCTATTTGCGCTGCGTGCCCAATATGGTGATTGCCGCCCCCAGCGACGAGCAAGAATGCCGCCTGCTGCTTTCCACCTGCTACGCACTCAACCAACCCGCCGCCGTGCGCTACCCGCGCGGCACGGGCATCGGCGTGAACGTGGTGCGCGATTTGGCGACCGTGCCCGTGGGCAAAGGCATTTTGCGCCGCCAAGGGCAACGCATCGCGCTGATTGCCTTTGGCAGCATGGTGCAACCCGCGCTGGGCATCGCCGAGCAACTCAACGCCACCGTTGCCGATATGCGCTTTGTAAAACCAATAGACAACGATTTGCTGCAAGAATTGGCGCAAACGCATGATTACTTGGTTTGCTTGGAAGAAAACACCACCCAAGGCGGCGCGGGCAGCGCGGTGCTGGAAAGCTTGGCATTTTCAGGCTACCTCAAACCCACGCTGCTGTGCGGCATCCCCGACATCGTTACCGAACACGGCGACACGGCGTTGCTGATGGATAAAATGGGGTTGTCGGAACGGGCATTGTTAAAACGGATTGAAGATTGGTTAGCAGCGCAGCAATAGGCAGCCTGAAAATAGAAATACACGCCAAAGCCAAAGGCAGCCTGAAAACGGGGATACGGTTTTCAGGCTGCCTTTATGACGCGCAGCGAAGCAGTAGGCTGGGCATAAATACCCAACCTACAAACGCAATCTCCCACACGCAAAAGCAGCCTGAAAACAAAACCCCGTTTTCAGGCTGCCTTAATCATGATTGCCCACGCGATTGACTACGCCGCCTCGCCCACCAACCTATCCATCAGCGCATCAAACTCGGCAACAAGGTTTGGCTCAATATGCGGGCGCAGCAGGCTCAATGTGCGATACACGCCGCGCGCTTTTACTTCTTCGGCACGCAGCGAATCGCGTCCGTTGATTGAGCCGTCAAAGTCAAACCAATATTTGCCCACCAGCCACATATTTACGGTTAAATCTTTCACGCCGCGGTCGTCAATGTGAATCAGCCCTTTGTCGCGCAGCATGCCAAAAAGTTTGGTTGCCAGCGGGGCAAATTGGTTTTGCGTGAATTGGTTATGCTCGCCCAGCAGCGTTTTGCTGCGGTTCAAGAGCGCGTTCACATCGCTAAACAAAAAGCGGTAATCCCACAAAATATTGTACAGCCCTTTCATATACGCCACCGTGCCTTCAATGCCATCGGGCAGCTCGGTTTTGCCCAGATAGTCCAACAGCTCTTGGCGATAGCGTTTGAAAATTTGCACGATGATTTCGTCTTTGTTGGCAAAGTGGTAATAGAGATTACCTGGGCTAATGTTGAGGTGGCTGGAAATATGGTTGGTGCTGATGTTGCGCTCGCCATGCTCGTTGAACAGCAGCAAGCTGGCATCAATGATTTTGGTGTAGGTGTTGGTGCGGGGTTCTTTACTCATGTTGCACTCGTTAATCGGTTGTTCGTAAAAGAGAAATGCGATTGTATAAGATTTTAGGCAGCCTGAAAATGCAGTTGGACAACCATTGGACAAAATGGGCAAATCGCGTTTCAGGCTGCCTCATCCCAGTGCGGTTCAAGGTTGGGTTCAGGTTCTAGGCGAATGCGGAATTTTTCCCACACGGCTTGGCACACATAATCCGACAAATCTTGCACATCCTGTGCGCTGGCGTGGTTTTTGTTTACCAACACGAGGGCTTGATGCTCGTGCACGGCTGCGCCGCCGATTTGTTTGCCTTTTAAGCCGCATTGGTCAATCAGCCAGCCTGCGGCGAGTTTCAGGCTGCCGTCTGCTTGCGGATAGCTGGGCATGGCGGGGTATTGTTGCTGGATGCGCGCGGCGTGTTCGGCGGCAACAATGGGGTTTTTGTAGAAGCTGCCTGCGTTGCCCAGCTCGGCGGGGTCGGGCAGTTTGCTGCGGCGGATTTGGATGATGGCTTGGGCGACTTGGGCGGCGGTAGGGGCTTGGCTGCCGTGTTGCGCGGCAAGCGTGGCGGCAAGGTCGCCATAGTGGGTTTTGGGCGTGAACGTTTCGTCTAGCGCAAAGGTTACGGCGGTGATGACGTAGCGGCGTTTGCCTTGCTGTTTGAACAGGCTTTCGCGGTAGCCAAATTGGCATTGGGCGTTGGTAAGCGTGATGAAGTTTTGTGTTTCCAAATCAAAGCATTGCACGGAAACGATACGGTCTTTCACTTCCACACCATACGCGCCCACGTTTTGCACGGGACACGCGCCCACTGTGCCGGGGATGAGGCTTAAATTTTCCAGCCCGCTCAGCCCGAGCGCGAGCGTGTGCTGGATGAAGTCGTGCAGGATTTCGCCCGCTTGCGCTTCCATGTGCACGATGCCGCCCGCGCGATGGGTTTCGCGGATGCCGCGCGTGGCGATGTGTACCACCAGCGCGGGATAATCACGCGTGAACAAGGTGTTGCTGCCGCCGCCGAGCCAGCAGACGGTGCGGCGGTCGTATTCGGGCAGCTGGCACAGGGCGGGCAAATCGGCGCTGTCGGTAAGCTCAACGTAATGCGCGGCGGTGGCGGGCAGGGCGAAGGTGGTGCGGTTAATCAGCGGGTGGTTGTGTTGGAGGGTGAACATGGCTTTCAGGCTGCCTGAATGGAAAAAGGGCGCATTATAGCGGGTTATGCCAAGCATGGGATTTCAGGCTGCCTTTTGCGGGAAAATCCAGCGGGATAGATGGGCAGCCTGCGTAGCGAAACGGGGTTGCAAAGCTAAAAGCATTGGCACGCTGCGGGCGAAGCCAAGCGTTAAAACAGGCTTGCTTGCTGCGGTGGGGATTCAAATGGATTTTCAGGCTGCCGCAAGCTCAGATATATAGCGTGTTGAAACTTCTGAGGCTGATGCCGGCTAATCCGGCGGTATCGGAGGCGGTCAAATCCAAAGCAAACAGCCGTGGGCTTTGGCGGAGTTGCGGCTCGGAAATTTTGCTGAACTTTTGATATTTTTTTGATTTCATTTCAGAAGATTGCCACCAATTTTGGTGTTCTTGCTTCCTAAGCCCCTGTCTTAAATCCGCCACAAATGAAAACGTCGGGCAGAAATGCCCGACGACCTACGGTTTTGCAAAGGTTTCAGGCTGCCTCATTATCCAAGGCAGCCTGAAACGAAGTTCAGCTTAGCTAAAACGCATCATCACCAGTAGCCCAACATTTTCCACCATGTGATGCCGATGGTGCAGAAAATCAGGATTTCCACCGCGCTCATCACAAAGCCCGCAATCCACCATTCGCCCATGGTGGTGTAGCCCGAGTTGTAGATAACGGGCGACGAGCCTGATGCGTAGTGGGTGAGCGACATCATAATGCCTGTGCTGGCGGCGAGCACCAACGCAAACAGCATGGGCGGCGCGCCCAGATGCAAGCCCACGGCGTAGAACGCGCCGAGCATGGCGGTAACGTGTGCCGTGCCGCTGGCAAACATATAGTGCGAATAGATGTACACCAAAGCCAGCAAGGCGCAGCCGACTACCCAGCTTAAACCCATGCCTTGAATTTGTTGCCCCATCAGGTCGGAGAACCATTTAATCAAGCCCAATTTGTTGAGGAAAGTTGCCATCATCACCAAGGCGGCGAACCACACGATGGTGTCCCACGCGCCTTTTTCTTTCAGCACGTCGTCCCATGTCAAAACGCCGGTGAGCAGCAGCAGGGAGATGCCGAGGAAGGTGGTGGTGGTGGCATCCACTTTGATGCCAAGCGGCGCAAGCAGGCCTGCCCACAACACGAGCAACACAGCAAACACGCCCAGCGTGATTTTTTCGTTTCTGCTCATCGGTCCCATTTCTTTGAGCTTAGCGCGTGCCATTTCGGGCGCATTGGGCGTGCTGGTGATTTCGGGTTTATACAGGAAATACAAAATAATCGGCATCAGCACCATCGCCACCATCCCCGGCACAACCATGGCGACAAACCATGTGCCCCACGACAGGTGGATTTTGCTGTCGGTGGCTTTGGCAACCAAGTCCACCACCAAGGGGTTGGGCGCGGTGGCGGTGAGGAAAATCAAGCAGGAAATAATATTGGCGTGGTAGTTCACCAACGCCAGATAGCGCCCGATTTTGTTTTGCGTGCCTTTTTCGGGGTCGGAATCAAAGCTGGTGGCGATGGCTTTCATGATGGGGTGCACAATCGCGCCGCCGCGCGCGGTGTTGGACGGGGTAACGGGCGCAATCAGCAAGTCGCACAAGGCAAGGCTGTATGCCACGCCCACGGTGCTTTTGCCAAACAGCGACAGGAACAAATAGCCGATGCGCGTGCCCAGCCCTGTTTTGAGCAGGCTGCGCGAAATCATGATGGCGATACCAATCATCCAAATCAGCGGGCTATTCAGGCTGCTTAACGCGTCTTTGGCGGCTTGTGCGGCGGGGTTTTTGATGGGATTGCCGTCTGCGCCCAGCTCGGGCACGGTTACTTGCAGCAACGCCACAATGGTCATGGCAAGCATCGCCATCGCGCCGATGGGCATGGCTTTGCCGATGATGCCCGCGATGATGCCGATAAACAGCGCAAGCAGATGCCACGCGTTGGGCGCGACGCCTTCGGGCGCGGGGATGAACCAGAGAATTAGCGTTAGGGCTAATGCTATGGCGGCTGGGATTGGTTTAAAGCCCATGATTTCACCTCGTGAAAGTTGAGTTAAGAAAGAAAAGGTTTAATCGGTTTCAGGCTGCCGCTGCGCGATTTGCGCCTGCCGGGGCGATTTAGGCAGCCTGAAACGCCATTTTAGCAAACATGATTTAACTCTTAAATAACACGTTTTGCCTTGATATAACTTAAATTAACAGTGCAACCGTTTTTCAGGCTGCCCGACTGGTTGCGGGCAGCCTGAAAAGTGTGTCGGGCGGTGTGCCATCCGTTATGGATAGAGCGCGGGAAGCCGCTCGGGCAGCCTGAAACGGCATTCATCCGTTTTCAGGCTGCCTTTGCGCCGCTTATTTGCTTTCGGGCAAGCCGTATTCAATCGGGAAGGTGCGCATGGAGCTGGCGACCACAGTTGCCGCGCCGGTAATCAAGCCGCAGCGCCCCGCTCCCGGCATGATGTTCACCAGATTTTGCAGCGCGTGCAAATCGTCTTCGGTGCTGGTGCCGTTGTCCACACGCTCCACCAAGCGGGCGAGCTGGTAGGTGCCGCCTTTGCAGGGCGGGCATTGTCCGCAGGAGTTGTTGGCGAAAAATTGGATGTAGTCGGCGATTTTGCGCACGATGCTGGTGCCCTCGGAAATCACAATCATCGCGCCCGTGCCCAAGCCTGAATTGCGCTCTTTAGCGGAAACGAAGTCCAACGGTACGTCCAAATCTTTGGCGGTAAGGATGTTGTTGGAGGGCCCGCCCATAAACACGGCTTTAAACGTGCGCCCTTCCAGCATGCCGCCGCCGTAGTTGTCTATCAGCTCGCGCAGGGTGATGCCCATCGGCAGTTCAAACAAGCCTTCGTTCAACACGTCGCCCGAGAGCGAATACAGTTTGGTGCCCACGCCGTTGGCGCGCCCCAAGCCGCGATACCATGCTGCGCCGTTGCGCAGAATGTGGGAAACGTGCGCCAGCGTTTCGGTGTTGTTGAGCAGGGTCGGCTCGCCTGCCACGCCTTTTTGGAACGGGAACGGCGGTTTGTATTGCGGGAAGGGGAAGCCGCCGTTGAGCCATGAAATCACGGCGGTTTCTTCGCCGCCGATGTAGCGTCCTGATGATTCGGTTACTTTGATGGTGAGCGGTTTGCCCAGATGCGCTTCAATGCGTTGGAACAGCGGGTGTTTTTGCCATTGGGCGATGGCTTCGCGCGTGGCGGCGAGCGATTCGGTGAGATGCGGGTTGATGTAGAGAATGATGTTGTTGGCGCGGGTGTACACGGCGGCAATCAGCGCACCTTCAATTACTTGATGCGGCGCGTGTTCCAGCAAGAAGCGGTCTTTGAATGTGCCCGGTTCGTCTTCGTTGGCGTTGCAGACCACATAGCGGTCGCCGCTTTCGCTGGGCGATTCCGCCATCGCTGTCCATTTGCGGTGGGTGGGGAAGCCTGCGCCGCCCATGCCGCATAGCCCTGCTTCTTCTAACACTTGGGCGATGTGATCAGGCGCGGTTAGCGCGTTGAGCAAGCCTTCGCCGCCGCCGACGGCAAGCCATGCGTTTAAGTCGGAGCCGACTAGGCGGCTGGGGTGGAGTAATACTTGGTTCAATTCGTTT
>CAUQDE010000051.1:0-8897 GCA_963516425.1 uncultured Kingella sp. | reverse complement strand
ATGGGACAAATGCTCGCCTACGCCGCCGTAGTCGGCTTCACCGGCTCCATCATCTCCCTGCTGCTGTCCAAAACCATGGCGAAGCACTCCGTGGGCGCGCAAGTCATCACCACGCCGCGCAGCGAAGTGGAAGCATGGCTGCTGCAAACCGTGCAAAACCAAGCGCACCAATGGAACTTGAAAACGCCCGAAGTCGCCATCTACCAATCGCCCGAACCCAACGCCTTTGCCACAGGCGCAACGCGCAACAGCTCGCTGGTTGCCGTGTCCACAGGCTTGCTCAACAGCATGACGCGCGACGAAGTGGAAGCCGTGTTGGCGCACGAAATGGCACACGTCGGCAACGGTGACATGGTAACGCTCACGCTGATTCAAGGCGTGGTGAACACGTTTGTTGTCTTCTTCGCCCGCATCATCGCCAGCATGGTGGCGCAAGGGCGCAACGACAGCGAATCGAGTAATAACGGCATCTATATGCTGGTGAACTTTGTGCTGCAAATCCTGTTCGGCTTCTTGGCCAGCTTTATCGTGATGTGGTTCAGCCGCCAGCGCGAATACCGCGCCGACGCAGGCGCAGCCAAGCTGGTGGGCGCGCCCAAAATGATTGCCGCCCTGCAACGCCTGAAAGGGCACAGCAGCGACCTGCCGCAAGACATGACGGCAATGGGCATCGCCAGCGAAGCCAAAGATTCGCTGCTCAGCACCCACCCCAGCCTAGACAACCGCATCGCACGGCTGAAAATGATGTAAACCCTGCGCCAAACACATTTCAGGCTGCCTATCGGAACAACCCGGTAGGCAGCCTGAAAAGCGTTTTATGTTATTATCGCCGCACCGTTTTCAAGCGGTTTTTTCAATTTCAGGAGACCAACATGGGACTGTATGCCAGCTACACTGAACTGACCGAAGCGCAAATCAAAGATTATCAAGCCCTAGCCGAAGAGGCAAAATGGGATTTCATTGAAGCGTTGGCAGAAGACGAAGAAGTCAATGAAACGGATGTAGACAAAATGTGGGACGTGCTGCATTTTGTGCTCACGGGCAAATCGGCGGGCGACCCGATTGAATATAATGCGTTAAGCGAGTTTGTTGTGGGCGAACACAATCTTGACGACGAGCCGTTTACCACATACACCACGCCTGCGCGCGTTAAGGCGATTGCCGAAGCGGTGAACGGCGTGGATTTTGGCAAAGTGATGGAAAATTTCAGCATCGCCGCCTGCGCCAAAGCGGATTTGTATCCCAGCATTTGGAGCGATGAGGACAACGAAGAATACCAAGAGTTGGTTGAAGAGCTGACCGAGCATTTTGAAAATTTGAAAGCGTTTTACAACGATGTGGCAGCGCGCGGCAACGCGATTTTGGTGATGATTAGCTGATTGGTTCGCGCGGCAAAGGCAGCCTGAAAATGGGAAATCCTGTTTTCAGGCTGCCTTTTGCCAAAAACTATTCACATGCCAAACCCCATCAATCACGTTTCCCCGTATAATCAAAACAGCAAACAAAATAAACAAAAACCCAAAAGGAACACACCATGCCAGCCAACTCGCAAGGGCAGCCTGAAACCCCGCAACCCGCTCCCAAAGCCGCCGCCAAGCCCGCAGTCAAAGAGCAAGTCATCCAATTTCACAGCAGCAAACGCATCCATCCCAAGCGCGCCATCGGCAAATTTGCCAACCTGCGCGTGTTGATGATTGTCGCCACCCAGCTTTTTTTCTACGGCATGCCGTGGATTATGTGGCACGGGCGGCAAGCCGTGTTGTTCAACATCGAAGAGCGCCATTTTTACCTGTTCAGCATGGTGCTGGAACCCGCCGATATGCTTTATCTGGCGGGCTTGATGATTGTGTCCGCCTTCGGACTGTTTTGGTGGACCACCATCGCAGGGCGGCTGTGGTGCGGCTATTCTTGCCCGCAAACCGTGTACACCGAAATCATGCTGTGGATAGACCATCTGGTTGAGGGCGACCGCAACAAACGCCTGAAACTGGACAAAGAGCCGTGGAATTTCCACAAAATCCGCATCAAAGCGTTGAAATACCTCATTATCTTTATCGTTGCCGCGTGGACGGGGATTACCTTTGCAGGCTGGTTTGTGCCGATTCGCCAATTTGTGCCCGCCATTTTTACGGGCACGGCAGGCAGCGTTGCGCTGGGCACAGCCGCTTTTTACGGCTTCGTAACTTGGCTGTTTGGGCATATTTTGCGCGAAAAAGTGTGTCTGCATATGTGCCCCTACGCCCGCTTCCAAAGCGCGATGTTTGACCACGACACGCTGGTAATTTCCTACGACGTGGAACGCGGCGAACCACGCGGCGCGCGCAAAAAAAATGCCAGCAAGGAAGAAACCCAGCTGGGCGATTGCATCAACTGCACCATGTGCGTGCAAGTATGCCCCACCGGCATCGACATCCGCGACGGCCTGCAATACCAATGCATCGGTTGCGCCGCCTGCATTGATGCCTGCGACGAAATCATGGACAAAATGGGCTACCCACGCGGCTTAATCCGCTACACCACCGAAGCCGTGCTCAAACACGAATACACCGATGCCGATGTGAAAAAACGCCTGCTGCGCCCTAAAGTGGTGGGCTACGGCGTTGTGTTGCTGGTGGCGGTAATTGGTCTATGTGTGGGGCTAGCAACCCGCGCCACCGTGCAAATTGACGTGATTAAAGACCGTGGCGTGATGGTGCGCGAAAACAAAGAAGGCTTGCTGGAAAACAGCTACAACCTGAGCATCAGCAACGCCAGCGAACAAACGCAAATCATCCAAGCCAGCGTGTCGGGGCTGGACGACATCCGCCTCACAGGGCTGCCTGAAAACGGCATCAGCATCAAAGGCGGCGACATCATCACCATCCCCGTGCAAGTGGCAACGCAGCCTGAATACGCCGAAAAAGGCAGCCATCCCATCCAATTCACCTTCAAATACCGCGTGGCAGGGCAGCCTGAAAACGAAGCGCGCGTGTTACAGGAAAAATCCATTTTCATCGGAGAATAAGCATGACCGGTCCACAGTCCAATTCCACCAAACCCGCCCCGTGGTACAAACACCGCTGGCCGTGGATACTGATGAGCGGGCCTGCCGCCGTGGTGGTGGCGGGGTTTTACACGTTTTACCTTGCCAAAACGCACGCCGACGAAATGGTAACCGACGATTACTACAAAGAAGGCAAATACATCAACCTGCAAATCGAGCGCGACGAAGCCGCCGCCCAACGCCGCATCCAAGCGCAGGTGTTGTTTAACCACGATGGCACCGCCGCCAAAATCTTTATCAGCGGCGATTTTGACAAAAACGTGCCCATGCAACTGTTGCTGCTGCACCCCGCCAAAAAAGCCTACGACCAAACTGTGCCGCTCAAAGCCAGCAACGTGCCGCAATCGGGCGATAAAACCGAATACACCGCCGCGTTCAACGCCTTGCCGCCCGCCGTGCATTGGTATTTGCGGCTGGAAGACACGCAAGGCAAATGGCGCGTGGAAAGCAAATGGGAGCCGAAAGCGGGCAATGCCGCCATGCTGATGCCGAAGTTTGATGAGATGAGCGCGAGCGGGGCGGGGCGGTAATTTGCTGATTAGAGGCAGCCTGAAAACGTGCGGTTCAACACGTTTCAGGCTGCTCATTCATTGCAACAGGCAGCCTGAAAATTCTTAGCCAGCGCACGGCTTGCCAGCAAGCCGTAGAAAGCGCGGATACAGTTTTCAGGCTGCCTCAGCATCCCGCCCGCGTTGAGGCAGCCTGAAAAGCAAAATAGAACGGCAGTGGCTCGTCGCTAACGGCTTATTAAACATCGCATCACGGGTTCGTCAAAATATCGGCGAGCCGCCGACGCTCCATCAGTTGCCGTTTTGCAAAGATTTCCGCCCGACAAACCAAACCGTTTGGTGTTAAGCCAAACGGTTTTTATTGGGCGGATAAGGTTTCAGGCTGCCTTTGCAAAAGCGATTAGGCAGCCTGAAAATGAGCGAAGCGAGTTTCAGCAAAGCTAAAACGTGCGGTTCAACACGTTTCAGACTGCCTAGCCCAAAATCTTTTCCACAATCTCGCGCACGTCTTTGGACAAACTTTCCATCGCGGCGAGTTTGGTCAGTTCGTTGCGCATCAGGTTTTGGCGGTGCGGTTCTAGGCGTTTCATCAGGTTGAACGCGCGGGCGAGCCCTGCGGCGATTTGCGGATTGAAGGCGTTGATTTCGCAGATTTTCTGCGCCACAAAGGCGTAGCCCGAGCCGTCGGCAGCGTGAAAATGCGGGGTGTTGCGGGCGAATGTGCCGATTAGGGCGCGCACTTTGTTGGGGTTGGTGAGGGCAAATTGGGGATGGTGCAGGGCAGCCTGAA
Source organism: uncultured Kingella sp. (assembly GCA_963516425.1). GTDB lineage: Bacteria > Pseudomonadota > Gammaproteobacteria > Burkholderiales > Neisseriaceae > Kingella_B. The sequence continues at coordinate 4,555 of CAUQDE010000051.1, read as the reverse complement.
CTTGGGCGAGCGTGTCGCTGCGGCGGCTGGATGCGATGAGACTGAAATATTTGTCCATCACGAGGGGTTGGTCGGCGAATTTGGCGGCGAAGCGGGCGAGCAGTTGGTTGCGTTTCTCGTCGGGGTTGTGGTTGATGGCGGAGAGGATGCCCCATTCGTGGGTCATGTTTTTGCGCGCCATTTCGTCATAGTGTTCAAACACTTGCTCTATGCTGGCTTGTTCGTCATAGCGGCAGATAAGGTTGAAGCTGGCGTATTGCAAGGCGCGTTGGGCGGCATCTTCGGGGGTGTATTCGTACACGGCGATGTGTTTGCCGCGTTTGTCGGCTTGCTCGGCTTCGCGGGCGTTGAGGGCGGCGGCGAGTAGTTTGCCGTGCAGGCTGTGGGCGAGCGCATCCAGCAGGGCTTCGCGGGCGGCGGTGGTTTGCACGGGGTTGATGTGTTCGCGCTCGCTCCATAGCTCGCTTTCGGCGGGGACTTTGAGCAGCAGGGCTTTGAACGCGGGGTCTAGCGCGGCATCGTTGATGGCTTGGCGCAGGGCGTTGATGAGGGCGGCGGGCTGGGCGGGCGGTGTGCCGTGCGCCAATGCGGCTTCGTTGGCGGCGATGGCGCGGCGGTATAGGGTTTGCGTGGCTTCCCAGCGGGCGTAGGGGTCGGTGTCGTGGGCGAGCAGCAGGGCGAGTTGGTCGTCGGTGTAGTCAAAATTGAGGTGCACGGGGGCGGAGAAGCCACGCAGCAGGGAGGGGGTGATGGCTTGGACGGGGGCTTCTAGTTGCAACACGAAGGTTTGCTCGGCTTGGGTGAGGATGAGGACGGTTTCGGTTTGACTGGACTGATGGTCGTTTTCAGGCTGCCTTTGTGTGCCTGCTGTGTTGAGGCAGCCTGAAATATTGGTTTGACTATTTTCAGGCTGCCTAAACGCCACCTGCTCGCCGTGTTCGTTAAACAGGGCGGTTTTGACGGGTATCATCATCGGCTGTTTGGCGGTGGCGGGCATATCGGGGGTATCAGGCAGGGTTTGCTTGATGTGCAAAACGTAGTCGCCGTTGGCTTTCAGGCTGCCTGAAACGTCGAGCGTGGGCGTGCCCGCTTGGCTGTACCACAGGGCAAATTGGTCTAGGTTTACGCTGTTCGCATCGGCCATCGCGGCGCGGAAGTCGTCGCAGGTTACGGCTTGCCCGTCGTGGCGTTCAAAATAGAGCTTCATGCCGCGCTGGAAGCCCGCTTCGCCCAATAGGGTGTGATACATGCGCACCACTTCCGCGCCTTTTTCATACACGGTGGCGGTGTAAAAATTGTTCATTTCCACATAGCTGGCGGGGCGCACGGGGTGTGCCATCGGGCCGGCATCTTCGGCAAACTGGAATTGGCGCAGGGTTTGCACGTTTTCTATGCGGCGCACGGCTCGGCTGGCTCGGTCGCCCGAAAATTCTTGGTCGCGGAACACGGTTAGGCCTTCTTTGAGCGAGAGTTGAAACCAGTCGCGGCAGGTTACGCGGTTACCCGTCCAGTTGTGGAAGTATTCGTGCCCGATGACGCTTTCTACGCCTTCAAAGTCGGCATCGGTGGCGGTGTGCGCGTCTGCCAACACATATTTGGTGTTGAAAATGTTTAAGCCTTTGTTTTCCATTGCGCCCATGTTGAAATCGCCCACGGCAACGACCATAAACACGTCTAAATCATATTCCAAGCCAAAGCGGGTTTCGTCCCAGCGCATCGCGTGTTTGAGCGATTGCATGGCGTGGGCGACTTTGCCCGCGTCTTCGGCGCGGGTGTAGAACTGGATGGCGACTTCGCGCCCGCTTTGGGTGGTGAACGTGTCGCGGTTTACCGCCAAATCGCCTGCCACCAGCGCGAATAAATAGGAGGGTTTGGCGAACGGGTCGTGCCAGATGGCGTAGTGTTGCCCGTTTTTCAGGCTGCCTGAATCCACCAAGTTGCCGTTGGAGAGCAACACTGGGTATTGCGCGGCATCGGCGATGATTTGGGTGGTGAAGATTGCCATGTTGTCGGGGCGGTCTAGGTAGTAGGTGATGGTGCGAAAGCCCTCGGGTTCACATTGGGTGTAGAGATTGCCGCCTGAGGCGTATAAGCCGTTGAGGGTTTGGTTGGCTTCGGGATTGATTTGGGTGGTGATGTGAAGCGTGAACGGCGCGGATGGCACGCGGTGCAGGGTGAGGCTTTCGGCGGTTTGGGTGTAGGCGGTTTCAGGCTGCGTTTCGCCGTTGAGCGATAGGGATAACAGCGTTGCGCTGCCATCGAGCGTGAGGCTTTGCGGGGCGTTGGGCTGGGGGATGACGTGCAACTCGGCTTCTACGGTGGTGGCGGTGGGGGAGAGGGTGAAGGTGAGTTTGACTTGGGGGATGCGGTGGGCGAGGGGGCGGTAGTCGGTGAGGTGTTTGACGGTTTGGGTGGACATGGTGAGGCTTTCTGTGGGGGATGTTGAATGGAAAAGGGGATTATAGGGGATTGGGCGGCGGGCTGAATGGGTTTTCAGGCTGCCTTTGGCGTTGCGCGGTTACCCGTTTTAGCTTCGCAACGCCGTTTCGCTACGCAGGCTGCCGAAACGGCTGTTTGAAGTATTCCCAAACGGGTTGGCAGATGCTGGGCAATTCGGGGCTCGCGCCCAGCACGCCGCCGCTGTAATCGTGTGGGCGGTGGAAGTCGCTGCCTGCGCTGGCGAGCAAGCCGTGGCGGGCGGCGGCTTGGGCGTAGTTTAGGCGGTCGTTTGCGCTGCATGAGCCGCTGTGCACTTCCATGCCGTGCCCGCCGAGGGCGCGAAATTCGTCAAACAGGTTGCGCCGCGCGGTGGCGGATAGGTCGTAGCGCATGGGGTGGGCGATGATGGCGATGCCACCTGCTTCGTTGATGGCGGCGATGGCGGCGGGCAGTTCTGCCCATTGGTGGCGCACGGACGCGCTTTTGCCGTCGCCCAGATAGCGGGTGAACGCTTGTTGTTTGTTGCGGGCGTGCCCTTGTTGCACCAACCAATCGGCAATATGCGTGCGCGAGACCATTTCGGGGTTGGCAGCGAGCGCGAGCGCGCCTTCGGCTGCGCCTGCGATGCCGCGTTTGGCGAGCTTGGCGGCGATTTGGTGCAGGCGTTCTATGCGCCCTTGCCGCACTTGGGCGAGCAGGGTTTGCAGGCTGCTGTGGTGTTCGTCAAAATCCAGCGCAACGATGTGGATGGTGCGATGTCGCCATGTTACCGAGATTTCTGCGCCGTTGATGAACTGGATGCCGTGCCGCGCGGCTTCGGCGCGCGCTTCGGCAAGCCCGCCTGTGTGGTCGTGATCGGTGAGTGCGAGCAGGCGGCAGCCATTTTGCGCGGCAGCTTGCACCAGTTGCGTGGGCGTGAGCGCGCCGTCGGAGATGGTGGAATGGGTGTGAAGGTCTATCATGGTGTAGGCACTCGGTGTGAAGTAGGCTAATTATTTTGTATGAATAATCAAGGGATTACTTTACAACGGGGGTGGGGTTATTTATGATGGCGTGGTTAAATTCTTGATATGTTCGGGGATTTGGCAGTTTGATTTTAATCATTTAGGAGTGTGAACAATGAAAAAATTATCTTTAATGGCGGTGTTGGCTTTGGCAATGGCTGCGGCTTGGGGGCATGAGGGGCATGAGCATGGTGGGCATAATTTGAGCAATCTGCCTGCGAGCTGCGAGGCGTATTTTAAACGCGCGGATGCGTGTTTTGCCAAGGCGGGCGAGTCGCCTTCTTCGTTTCATGCCACCAACACGATGGTTTTGAAGCATTCGCTGCACGATGCCACGCAGAAACAGCGCGAGGAAATGTGCGTTTACGCGGATAAGCATTTTGGCGATATTGCGCGGAAGTTGAAGTGTGAGTGAGCGATTGCGGTAAACCAAGCTGCCCGGATGGGCGGCTTTTTTGTTTTGCGCTGATTTTTGTTGGGCAGCCTGAAAGCCAATCTATCCGGTAAAAAAGCGTTTGGCAGCACGCGAAACGGTTTGCTTTTTTCAGGCTGCCTTTGGGCTATTTTTTCATTTTGGGGCGAAACGAGCGCTTGGCGTCAAAGCCTTTGCCGGCGATTTTGATGCGGTCGGGCAGCTGCTTGGGCGCGGGCAAATCGGCGCGGGCGCGGCGGTCAAAAATCAAAATCGGGTCTACGCCGTATTTGGCGACGTTGAAATCGTAGAAATCTTTAAATTTGCTGATGATTTTCATGGGGTTGTTCCGTTTCAGGCTGCCTTTGGGGTATCGGCATCGTTATTTGAGGCAGCCTGAAAATAATTGGGGCGGGGCGGCAAGCGTTTTTTTGGCGACGAGCCGTCGCCGCTCCATTAGGGCGTTGGTTTGATTGGACTGCGTTTCAGGCTGCCTTGTTGCGCGGAATAGGCAGCCTGAAAAGTATTTGCACGCGGGTTGGATTATGTTTTCAGGCTGCCTTGGGCGCATCCGTATCGCCATCGCTATCCGAGGCAGCCTGAAACCGCTTCTGCGTCCACACAAACAGCGCGAGCGCCAACGCCGCCAACGCTGCGCCCACCCAGCCGATATTTGCTAGCCCCAGCGTGTTGGTGCGCA
>CAUQDE010000050.1:0-9001 GCA_963516425.1 uncultured Kingella sp. | reverse complement strand
AGCTGCGCCATTATTGCGACCTTTGGGAACAAGAAATCGCCGCGCAAAACGCCCCGATTATTCATTAGGCAGCCTGAAAACCTGTTTACAGGCTTTCGCCAACCCAATGTGCCACATTAGGCAGCCTGAAACCATCCCCACAGCCTTTTTCAGGCTGCCTCAACTTAATGGGCAGCCTGAACAACACAAGGAACATCATGGAAACCGAACACATCAACCAACTGCAAAACCAGCTCACCGACCTATCCCAGCGCAACGCCGACATCCGCGTATATATGGATTACCAAGGCAAAAAAGAACGGCTAGAAGAAGTCATCGGGCTATCCGAAGACCCCGAGCTTTGGAACGACCCCAAGCGCGCCCAAGAAATCGGCAAAGAGCGCAAAATCTTGGAAGGCATCGTGCTCACGCTGGACAACATTGAAAACGGCATCGCCGACAACCGCGAGCTGATTGACATGGCGGTGGAAGAAAACGATGCCGACGGCTTTGCCGCCATCGTTGCCGACGTTGCCGAGCTGGAACGGCAAATGGCGGATTTGGAATTCAAACGCATGTTTAACCAACCCGCCGACCCCAACAACTGCTTTGTGGACATCACCGCAGGCGCAGGCGGCACCGAAGCCGAAGACTGGGCCGGCATGCTGCTGCGAATGTACACCCGCTACGCCGAGCGCAAAGGCTTCAAAGTGGAAGTCATTGAGCAAGACGACGGCGAAATCGCCGGCATCAACAATGCCACCCTGCGCATCGAAGGCGAATACGCCTACGGCTTGCTACGCACCGAAACCGGCGTGCACCGCCTTGTGCGCTATTCGCCGTTTGATTCCAACAACAAACGCCACACCTCCTTCGCCTCCGTGTTTGTGTATCCCGAAGTGGACGACAGCTTTGAAATTGAAATCAACCCCGCCGATTTGCGCATCGACACCTACCGCGCATCGGGCGCAGGCGGCCAGCACATCAACAAAACCGACTCCGCCGTGCGCATCACGCACATCCCCACAGGCATCGTTGTCCAATCGCAATCCAGCCGCTCGCAACACGAAAACCGCCGCATTGTGATGGAAATGCTGCGCGCCAAACTGTTTGAACTGGAAATGCGCAAACGCAACGAAGAAAAACAAGCCTTAGAAGAAGGCAAATCAGACGTGGGCTGGGGCAGCCAAATCCGCTCCTATGTGCTGGATTCCTCGCGCATCAAAGACTTGCGCACCAGCCACGAAGTGGGCAACACCAAAGCCGTGCTCGACGGCGATTTGGACGGCTTTATCGAAGCCAGCCTGAAACAGGGCGTGTAGTCCAAAATCCAAAGGCAGCCTGAAAACGGGTTTAAAGCGTTTTCAGGCTGCCTTTTGGTTGGCGTTTAGATTAAACGCGGATTACAACACCGCCAGCGCAGCATCGTAATCAGGCTCTTGCGCAATTTCAGGCACCAAGCCAACGTGCAACACTTTATCGTGCTCATCCAGCACCACCACAGCGCGGGCGGTTAAGCCACGCAATGCGCCATCGGCAAGGGCAACGCCGTAATCTTGCGCAAAGCTGCTGCGGAAGCTAGACAGCGTTACCACGTTATCCAAGCCCTCTGCGCCGCAAAAGCGCGCTTGGGCGAAGGGCAAATCGGCGGAAACGCACAATACAACGGTGTTGTTAAGCGCGGCGGCGCGTTGGTTGAACGTGCGCACCGATTGTTGGCACACGCCGGTGTCGATGCTGGGGAAAATGTTGAGTACTTTGCGTTTGCCTGCAAAGTCTGCCAGCGTTTTGTCGGCTAAATCGGCAGCGGTGAGCGTAAACGCGGGGGCGGCTGCGCCTACGGTAGGCAATGCGCCTTTCAGTTGCACGGGGTTTCCTGAGAATGTAACGGTTGTCATCGTGTTTTCCTTGTGGGGTGTGGGTTAAATGTATTTCAGGCTGCCTCATAGCCGCCTAAAACCAAATGCTTTTCGCCAGCCGCGCATATCATCAAATGTTTCGCAAAATGGGCAGCCAAAAGCAGGCGAATAGTAGCGCAACGGGGTTGCCGGTTGCAAGCAGGCAAGGCAGCGGCAGCCTGAAAAGGCGGTTTTCCGTTTTCGGATGCGGAAAAGACCGACGAAAGGAAAAGGGCGTTTCAGGCTGCCCGAGCGCGGGCGTAAAAATGTGCAGTCTGAAAAGGCTGATTCGCGTTCCTACGGCTTGCTGGCAAGCCGTGCGCTGGTTTTTCAATAGTGCAGATGGGGCGTTTCAGGCTGCCTCACACAGCGGCGGCAGCCTGAAAACAAATGATGCCGTTGCCATGTCATTAGGTTTTCAGGCTGCCGCAATGCGCTTACTCCACCACGCTCACCCCCGCCTGCGGCGTGCACACGAACACTTCTTCCTGCAAGCCCGTGCGCGTTTGGTAATGCGCGGCGATATGCGTTTTCACCGCATCCACCAAATCATGCGGCACAAGGGCGACGATGCAGCCGCCGAAGCCGCCGCCTGTCATGCGTGCGCCGCCGCGCTCGCCGATTATTTCGCTGGCAAGTTCCACCAGCGTGTCCACGGCGGGGTGGGTGATTTCAAATTCGTCGCGCATGCCCGCGTGGCTTTCTGCCATCAGGCGGCTGAGTGCGGGGATGTCGTTGCGGCGCATGGCTTCGGCGGCATCCAGCGTGCGTTGGTTTTCTTGGATGATGTAGCGGGCGCGGCGGGCGGCGGTTGCGTCCAAGCCTTGTTTGCCCGCTTCAAATTGCGCCAGCGACACATCGCGCAGGGCTTTCACGCCAAAATGGGCGGCAGCGGTTTCGCATTGGGCGCGGCGCGTGTTGTATTCGCTGCCCACTAAGCCGCGCTGTACATGGCTGTGGATTATCATAATCGCCAAGCCTGCGGGAATGGGCACGGCTTGGGCGTTCAGGCTGCGGCAGTCAATCAACACGGCGTGCCCCGCTTGACCGCGCGCGCTAGTGAGCTGATCCATGATGCCGCAGTTGCAGCCGACAAAGTGGTTTTCGGCGTATTGCCCGATTTTGGCGATTTCGGTTTCGTCCAAAGGCAGCCTGAAAACGTGTTGCAACGCCTTGCCGATGCCCACTTCCAGCGCGGCGGACGAGCTGAGCCCTGCGCCTTGTGGCACGTTGCCGCTGACGGCGATGTCCACGCCTTCGGGCAGCCTGAAACCGTGTTCTGCCAACGCCCAAATCACGCCGCGAATGTAGTTTGCCCATTGTTTTTCGGATGGGGCGATGGGCGCGTCTAGCGAAAATTCGTCGCGCTCGTTGTAATCGGCGGCATACACGCGCACGCTGCGGCTGCCGTTGGGGGCGATGGCGACGTGGGTGGCGAAGTCTATGGCGCAGGGCAACACGAAGCCGTCGTTGTAGTCGGTGTGTTCGCCGATTAGGTTCACGCGTCCGGGGGCGCGGATGAGCGCGGTGTGGGAGCGGGAGAATTGTTGTTGGAAGAGTTGGGGGAGTGGGGTGGGGGTCATAGGGTTTCCTTTGAAGTAGTTTTCAGGCTGCCTGAAAACAGAGATACAAATCAATGGTGGGTTATTAAAGTTTCAGGCTGCCGTTTCAGACCAAAATTTCTTTACTCGGCGGTCGCTACAACACCAACGGCAATCAGCCTGCCGTTTTGTTGCAGCAGAAAACGCTGACCTTCGAATACTGCCAGTGGTTTTTCGGCTTCCAGCAACACTTCGGGGGGGGCGCCAGCTGCCACGGTTTGGGGCGAAACGAGCTTGCAGCGCACCGTTTGCCCACCTATCCATATATCCATGCTGTCGCCTGCCGACAGAGCATGACCGCCTTCTTCGCGGCTTAGGTTGTAGATATAGCTGTGCAGACGGCGACTGTTTACTTGCAGCGTGGTGGATGGCTGCTGCCGTGGTGTCAGCGTAGCAGCATCGGCAATCAGCTGCCGTAAGCCCTGATAGCCGATATAAATGCGGGCGTGCTTGCCGTCCATATCATAGCTGTCAAGTAAATCGCGCATTTCCTTGATTTCAAGTTCCAGCAATTCTTTGTCATCCAGAACTACGCTTGGGGTGAATAAAACCGCCAGCTTTGGCACATAAGCCTGCCGCGCTACTATTATGTGTTCACGAGTAATGGGTAACACCCCAGTTGTGGAATCAACCACCAACACACCGAGCGCGGCTTGTTGCGCCATATCGGCAGCTTGGGCGGCGGTGGCGTGTGGCGGTGGTAGTAAAAATAACGCTTCGCTGCCGTCTGGGCAGATATTTTGGGCGATGCAGTCGGGCAAAATATTTTTGCGCATTTCATCGCCCAGTAAAACGATGCGGCTGCTATTTGGCGCGGTGGTGGGGGGCGTATTAGCTGTTTTTTCACTGCTTGCTTTGTTTGGATAGCAGGCGACCAGCAGCAGGGAGAGCAGGGCGGTACACAGAAAAGATATTTGAGACATAACGGTTTTTTAATCGGTTTGAGGCAGCCTGAAAATGGGTTTGGTGGTTTGCATTATGGGGGGACAAACGAGTTTCCCACCCTATGCGGTTCATTCAACCTATATTTGCTTCTTGCTGCATAACAAATTCCAATAACATAAAAGTAAGACCAGCATACCAACCAGCAGGCGGGCTATCAGATGGATAAAATGAAATTTCAGCAATATAAAATCTTCTTTGAAATTGCTCATATATCCCATTAACACCATCTTCTACATAAAACAGAATTTCATCTGCATGAAGATTAACTTCTTCATTTTCAGGCTGCGTTAGTATGTTAATTTTAGGCGTGCATGGTTCAGAGGCAATTTTTAATTGCAATCGCATAATTTTATTACCAGTATGGCGTTCAATTCTAAATGTATCTGAACTTTCTTTTGCATATATCATTTATTTTTCCAAGGGTTTCCTGTCCATTTTTCTTCCGCTTTTTTATGTGCATCTTCATATTTAATACGATTGCCTTCTTTTGCTGTTTTTGGGGGTTGTATCACGGCGGGCAAACGAGTTGCCCACCCTACGCTTATTAAGGCAGCCTGAAAATCATCGCTCCAAATAATGCACCAGCGACAACGCCGCCAATCTTTCCGCCGCCTGTTCCGCCGTTAAATCGCGCTGCGCTTCGGCAAGCATTTCATAGCCCACCATAAACTTGCGCACGGTTGCCGAGCGCAGCAGCGGCGGATAAAAATGCGCGTGCAGCGTCCATTCGGGGTGCGCTTCGCCGTCAAACGGCGCGCCGTGCCAGCCCATGGAATAGGGGAAGCTGGTTTCAAACAAATTGTCGTAGCGCGTGGTGAGCTGCTTCAATGCCAACGCCAAATCGGCGCGCTCGACGGGCGATAAATCGGTGATGCGCTGGGCGGGGAATTTGGGCAACAGCAGCGTTTCAAACGGCCAAGCCGCCCAATAGGGCACCATCGCCAGCCAATGCGCGGTTTCCACCACAATGCGCTCGCGGCGGCGCAATTCTTCGGCGGCATAATCTTGCAGCAAATTGCTGCCATGCAGCCTGAAATAATTTTGCTGGGCGGCGTGCGCTTTGGCGGGTAGGTCAGGCAGGAAATCGCTCGCCCAAATTTGCCCGTGCGGATGCGGATTGGAGCAGCCCATCACCGCGCCTTTGTTTTCAAAAATTTGCACCCAGCGGTAGCTTTGCCCCAGCTCCGCCGCCTGCGCCTGCCATGTGGCAATCACGCGCTCAATTTCAGGCTGCGTGAGCTGCGGCAGCGTTTTGCTGTGGTCAGGCGAAAAGCAGATGACTCGGCTGATGCCGCGCACGCTTTGGCTTTGAAACAGCGGGTGGGCGGTGTCGCTAAACGCGGGCGTGTCGGGCAGCAGCGCGGAAAAATCGTTGGTGAACACGAAGGGTTCGCTGTAATCGGGGTTGGTTTCGCCGTTGATGCGCGTGTTGCGCGGGCAAAGGTAGCAGGCGGGGTCGTGGGCGGGCTTGGGCGCAGTGTCGGCTTTTTCTTGCTGCCCTTGCCACGGGCGTTTGGCGCGGTGGGGGGAGACTAAAATCCAGCTTTCGGTGAGCGGGTTGTAGCGGCGGTGAGGGTGGTCGGTGGGGGAGAACATGGGATGGATACTCGTGTGTAGTGCTGTGAAACAGAATCTAGGGGCTGTTGATAATCAACATTTTGGCGGCTTTTTCGCCCTAAAACGGCATCTGCTGCGTTAAAAATATCCGCCTAGGGATGGCATAGGCTCGCATTTTTGCCTTGTATCTGCCCTTTTAGGACGCAAAATCCGCTGCAAAATTTGAATGGCAACAGACCCTAGGCTATTTTATGGCGAATTTTTACGAAAACATACAAATTTTTTCAATTTAAATTCAAATTGTTTGCAAAACGGGGGAAATTTTTGGGTTTACAAAGTTTTTTGTTTGGGCGAAACTTGCCTGCTGTAATTTTGTGTAATTTGGTTGTTAACGCAGCTAAATTCGTTCAATCAAACGTTTTCAGGCTGCCTTTGCCGGGCAGTAGGCAGCCTGAAAACGGTGCAAACCCACTTTTGGAGAGGTCATCATGCAATTCAAACCAACATTTTTGGCTACGGTTTTATGTGCAACTTTGGGCTTGGCGGCTTGCGGCGGCGGCAACGGCAACGGCAGTGCGCCTGCGGGCAACGCTTCGGGCGCACAAGCGCAGCAAAGCAGCGGCGCGGCAGCCGTGGGCGAGGGGGCAAAAGTCGGGGTTACGATTTACAAATACGACGATAACTTTATGTCGTTGATGCGCAAGGCTTTGGAGGCGGAAGCGGCAACGCAAAAAACCGCCGAGCTGCTGCTTAACGATTCGCAAAACAGCCAATCTACGCAAAACGACCAAGTGGATGTATTGCTGTCCAAAGGCGTGAAAGTGTTGGCGATTAACTTGGTGGACCCCGCCGCCGCGCCCACCATCATCAGCAAAGCCAAAGCGGCGGATGTGCCCGTGATTTTCTTTAACAAAGACCCCGGCGAAGCGGCGCTGAAAACCTACGATAAAGCCTATTTTATCGGCACCAATCCGCAAGAATCGGGCGAAATCCAAGGCAAACTGGTGGGCGATTCTTGGAAAGCGCACCCCGAATGGGATTTGAACAAAGACGGCGTGATTGATTATGTGTTGCTCAAAGGCGAGCCCGGCCATCCCGATGCGGAAGCGCGCACCAAATATGTGATAGAAAAACTGAAAGCCGATGGCTATAAAGTGAAACAGTTGCAACTGGATACAGGGATGTGGGACGCTGCCAAAGCCAAAGACATCATGCAAGCATGGTTGGCAGGGCCTACGGGTAAACAAATTGAAGTGGTGCTGTCTAACAACGATGCGATGGCAATGGGCGCGGTGGAAGCGATGAAAGCGCAAGGCAAAGTGTTGCCCACCTTTGGCGTGGATGCGCTGCCCGAAGCCTTGCAAATGATTAAAGCCGACACGCTGGCGGGCACGGTGTTGAACGATGGCGACACGCAAGCCAAAGCGATTTACGCGCTGGCGGTGGATTTGGCAAACGGCAAAGACCCGAAACAAAATCCTGATTTGAAATTGGAAAACAGCATCATCCGCGTGCCTTATGTGGGCGTGGATAAAACCAATTTGGATAAATTTGTTAAATAATCCGCAAGATTTAAGGCAGCCTGAAAACAGTGAAATGACTGCAGTTCGCACGCAGACGTTTTCAGGCTGCCTTAAAACGATATTTCAGCCCACGCCGCAAACCATACCAAAACCGCGTAGGCTTTTGTTTAGCCTGCCTGCCGCGATAGGCAGCCTGAAAACCTAAAAACACTCATCTATCACGAGATTGAATCATGACCGCTTCGCCCACGCCCGATAACCCAACGCAGCCTGAAAACGAAATTCTGCTCACCATGACTAATGTTCACAAAGCCTTCCCTGGTGTGAAAGCCTTGGATGGCGTGAACTTAACCGTGAAAGCCCATTCTGTACACGCGCTGATGGGCGAGAATGGCGCGGGCAAATCCACATTGCTCAAATGCCTGTTTGGCATTTACGCCAAAGACGAAGGCAGCATTCAATTTTTGGGCAAAGAAGTGAATTTTGGCAACGCCAAAGAAGCGTTGGAGAACGGCATTTCTATGGTGCATCAAGAGCTTAATCTCGTTAAACAGCTCACGGTGATGGACAATTTATGGCTGGGGCGCTATCCCACCAAAGGGCTGTTTGTGGACAGCAAAAAAATGTATGCCGACACCAAAGCCATTTTTGACGAGCTGGACATCAATATAGACCCCAACGAAAAAGTCGCGAAATTGTCGGTTTCTGAAATGCAAATGATAGAAATCGCCAAAGCCTTTTCCTACAACGCCAAGATTGTGATTATGGATGAGCCGACTTCGTCGCTATCGGAAAAAGAAGTCGCCCATCTGTTTAAAATTATTGAAAAACTGAAACAACGCGGCTGTGGCATCATCTATATCTCGCACAAAATGGAAGAAATTTTCAAGATTTGCGATGAGATTACCATTTTGCGCGATGGCAAATGGATAGACACACTGCAAGTTGCCCAAACCAATATGGACGAATTGGTCGCCAAAATGGTCGGTCGCAGCTTAACGCAACGCTTCCCCGAAAAAACCAACACGCCCGGCGAAGTGGTTTTGCAAGTGAGCCATTTGACTGCGAAAAACCAGCCTTCCATCCAAGATGTGAGCTTTGAATTGCGCCAAGGCGAAGTGTTGGGCATTGGCGGCTTGGTGGGCGCAAAGCGCACCGATATTGTGGAAACGCTGTTTGGCATCCGCGAAAAACAAGGCGGCGAAGTGCGCGTACATGGCAAGCTGGTGGACAACCATTCGCCTGTGGACGCGATTAAAAATGGCTTTGCGCTGGTAACCGAAGAGCGCCGCAGCACAGGCATTTTCGGCGGTTTGGACATCAGCTTTAACTCGTTGATTTCCAATATTCGTGGCTACGAAAAATCGGGCTTTTTAAACAACAAAAAAATGAAAGAAGACACGCAATGGGTGATTGATGCCATGCGCGTGAAAACCCCCGCGCACAAAACGCGCATCGGCTCGCTATCGGGCGGCAATCAGCAAAAAGTGATTTTGGG
>CAUQDE010000049.1:0-9114 GCA_963516425.1 uncultured Kingella sp. | reverse complement strand
GAAAACATCAGCGAAACCGTGCGCCTGCAAAACCGCGTGATTGACCTGCGCCGTCCCGTGATGCAGCGCAATCTGCGCCTGCGCTATCAAGTGGCGATGGGCGTGCGCCGTTATTTGGACGCGCAAGGCTTTATTGACATTGAAACGCCGATGCTCACCCGCTCCACGCCCGAAGGCGCGCGCGATTATCTCGTGCCCAGCCGCGTACACCCTGGCGAATTTTTCGCGCTGCCACAATCACCCCAACTGTTCAAACAACTCTTGATGGTGGCAGGCTTTGACCGCTATTACCAAATCACCAAATGTTTCCGCGATGAAGACTTGCGTGCCGACCGCCAGCCTGAATTCACCCAAATTGACTTGGAAACTTCGTTCCTAAACGAAGACGAAATCATGGACATCACCGAAGGCATGGCAAAACAAATCTTCAAAGACGCGCTGGGCGTGGATTTGGGCGACTTCCCGCGTATGCCATACAGCGAAGCCATGTTTAAATACGGCTCCGACAAGCCCGATATGCGCGTGTCGCTGGCATTCACCGAACTAACAGACGTGATGAAAACGGAAGAATTTAAAGTTTTCCGCGCCGCCGCCGATATGCCGAATGGGCGCGTGGTGGCGTTGCGCGTGCCAAACGGGGCGAAATTGAGCCGCAAAGACATTGACGAATACACCAAATTTGTCGGCATTTACGGCGCAAAAGGCTTGGCGTACATCAAAGTGAACGATGTAAGCAATTTGTCCAACGGCGAAGACAGCGGCTTGCAATCGCCGATTGTGAAATTCCTATCCGAAGGCTGCCTGAAAACCATTATTGAGCGCACAGGCGCACAAAACGGCGATTTGATTTTCTTCGGCGCAGACAAAGCCAAAGTGGTAAACGAAGCGATTGGCGCATTGCGGATTAAAGTCGGACACGAACACGGCGCGGCAGATGGCTATTTTGTGGACGAGTGGAAACCGCTGTGGGTGGTGGATTTCCCCATGTTTGAATACGATGAAGAAGAAAACCGCTACACCGCGATGCACCACCCGTTCACATCGCCCAAAGCGGGGCATGAAGATTTGATGGAAACGCAGCCTGAAAACTGCCTTGCCCGCGCCTACGACATGGTGCTCAACGGCTGGGAAATCGGCGGCGGCTCCATCCGTATCCACCGCGCCGATGTGCAGGAAAAAGTGTTTGCCGCGCTGAAAATCAGCCCCGAAGAGCAGCAAAACAAATTTGGCTTCCTGCTGGATAATCTGAAATTTGGCGCGCCCCCACACGGCGGCTTGGCGTTTGGCTTAGACCGCTTGGTAACGCTGATGGCGGGCGCAGAATCCATCCGCGATGTGATTGCCTTCCCGAAAACGCAACGCGCGCAAGACTTGCTGGTGGACGCGCCCAACAGCGTGGACGAGAAACAGTTGCGCGAACTCAGCCTGCGCCTGCGCGTGAAAGCGGCGGAGAGCAAAGAAGTGTAACCGGCAGGCATGACAAAGGCAGCCTGAAAACGTTAAGTGCGTTTTCAGGCTGCCTTTATTATGTTTAAAGCGCGCCGCGTTTAAACGTGGAAACTTTCCCCGCAGCCGCAGCTTTCTTTCGCATTCGGGTTTTCAAATTTAAAGCCCTCTTGCAAACCCTCTTTGGCAAAGTCCACTTGCGTGCCATCCAAGTAAACCATGCTTTTGGGGTCAATAAACACTTTCACGCCGTTTTGCTCAAACACTTGGTCTTCGGGCTGGATTTTGTCCACAAATTCAAGCGTGTATGCCATCCCTGAGCAGCCGCTGGTTTTCACGCCGATGCGGATGCCCTCGCCTTTGCCGCGCTTGGTTAAGAATTTGCGGATGTGGTCCGCCGCATTTTCGGTGATGGTAATCATGATTTTTCCTTTCATGGAACGGTAAAAGGCAGCCTGAAAACGGATTGAAGGCATTTTCAGGCTGCCTTGAAACATTACGAACCTTGTTTTTTGCGATAATCCGCCACCGCCGCTTTAACCGCGTCTTCCGCCAAAATAGAGCAGTGGATTTTCACGGGCGGCAATTCCAATTCTTCCGCGATTTCGCTGTTTTTAATCGCCAGCGCATCGTCCAGACTTTTGCCTTTCACCCATTCGGTAATCAGGCTGGAAGAGGCGATTGCCGAGCCGCAGCCGTAGGTTTTGAATTTAGCGTCTTCAATGATACCCGCATCGTTTACCTTGATTTGCAGGCGCATCACGTCGCCGCAAGCGGGCGCGCCCACCATGCCAGTGCCGACATCGCTGTCGTCTTTGTTGAATGTGCCCACGTTGCGGGGGTTTTCGTAATGGTCAATGACTTTGTTGCTGTATGCCATGGTTTTGGTTTCCTTGTTTGGTTTGTTGTTGAATAAAGTTTTTGGGTTTTGGTTGAGGTCAAACGCGCTTCGCTTGTTTTCAGGCAGCCTGAAACTTACAAAATCAATGCGCCGCCCATTCCACCGTGTTCAAATCCACCCCTTCTTTAAACATCTCCCACAGCGGCGACAATTCGCGCAGCTTGCCGATTTTGGATTTAATCAGCTCGGCGGCGAACTTGATGTCTTCTTCGCTGGTCATACGCCCGAAGGTGATGCGCAGCGATGAGTGCGCCAATTCGTCGTTGCGCCCCAACGCGCGCAAAACGTAGCTGGGTTCTAGGCTGGCGGACGTGCAAGCCGAGCCGCTGGATACGGCGATTTCTTTCACCGCCATAATCAGGCTTTCTCCTTCTACGAAGTTGAAGCTTACGTTTAAATTGGTGGCAACGCGGTGTTCCAAATCGCCGTTGATGTACACTTCTTCAATGCCTGCGATGCCGTCTAGGAAGATTTGGCGCAGTTTAAGCGCGTGGGCGATGTCTTGGTCTAATTCTTGTTTGGCGAGGCGGAAGGCTTCGCCCATGCCGACGATTTGGTGGGTGGGCAATGTGCCGCTGCGAAAGCCGCGCTCGTGTCCGCCGCCGTGCATTTGGGCTTCCAAGCGCACGCGGGGTTTGCGGCGCACATACAGCGCGCCGATGCCTTTGGGGCCGTAGATTTTGTGGGCAGACATGGAGAGCAGGTCTATATTGCCCGCTTCCACGTCTACGGGCGTTTTGCCGCAGGCTTGGGCGGCATCCACATGGAACACGATTTTGTGTTCGCGGCAGATTTTGCCGATGGCGGGAATATCTTGGATGACGCCGATTTCGTTGTTCACCCACATCACGGAAACCAGAATGGTGTCGGGGCGGATGGCGGCTTTGAGTTCGTCCAAATCAATCAGGCCGTTTTCTTTCACGCCCAGATAGGTTACTTCAAAGCCTTGGCGTTCCATTTCGCGCATGGTGTCTAACACGGCTTTGTGTTCGGTTTTAACGGTAATCAGGTGCTTGCCTTTGGTTTTGTAGAACTGGGCTGCGCCTTTGATGGCAAGGTTGTCGGATTCGGTTGCACCGCTGGTGAAGATGATTTCTTTGGGGTCGGCGTTGATGAGCGCGGCGATGTGGGCGCGGGCTTCTTCTACGGCTTCTTCGGCTTCCCAGCCATAGGCATGGCTGCTGGATGCGGGGTTGCCGAATTTATCGGTGAGATAGGGCAGCATTTTTTCCAGCACGCGCGGGTCCAGCGGGGTGGTGGCGGCGTAGTCTAGGTAGATGGGGCGGTTTGGGTTGCTCATGGTTGGTTTCCTCAGTGGTTGTGTTATGAAAGAGATTTATTGGTTTAACAGGCGAAATGGGTTTTAGCTTCGCAGAAGCTCGTAAACTCGCTTTCAGGCTGCCTCAAACGTGGATATGGGTGAGCGTTACCACGTGTTCTTTGGGCGTTTGGTCTTGGGCGATGAGGTGGGCGAGGGTTACGCTGCTCAAATGGTTGTGGATGGTGTGGTTCAGGCTTTCCCAAAGATTGTGGGTGATGCAGGGGGCGCCGCCGTGGCAATCGGTTTTGCCGTTGCATTGGGTGGCATCTAGCCTGTCTTCGGCGGCGGTGATGATTTGCGCGATGTTGATTTGGCTGGCGGGCTTGCCCAGCACATAGCCGCCGCCCGGCCCGCGCACGCTTTCCACTAATCCTGCGCGCCGCAGCTTGCTAAACAGTTGTTCCAAATAGGAAAGTGAGATTTTTTGGCGTTCGCTGATGGCGTTGAGTTTGACGGCGTTGTTTTGCGCGTTCATCGCCAAATCAACCATGGCGGTTACGGCGAAACGTCCTTTGGTGGTTAATCTCATGGGGTGTTCCTTGTGGCTTGGTGGGGCGAGATTGTGCTATTTCTGAGTGATTTAGTCAAGTATAACGCGCTTATAAAACATAGACGTAAATAGGCAGCCTGAAAACACGCTACCCCGTTTTCAGGCTGCCTATCCTTTGGCGCGCGGATGAAATTTGTCCACCACTTGCTTCAAGCGTTCGTTGGCAACGTGGGTGTAGATTTGCGTGGTGGCAATGTCGGCGTGCCCCAGCAGCGTTTGCACCACGCGCAAATCGGCGCCGTGGTTCACCAAATGCGTGGCAAAGGCGTGGCGCAAATCGTGCGGCGAAATATGCGGCATGCCCGCTTGCTCAGCGTAGCGCGAAACCGCCATCCAGGCCAGTTGGCGGCTGATGCCTGTTTTCTTTTGCGACACGAACACGGCTTCGCAGCGGGCGTTTTTTAGCAACGCGGGGCGGGCGCGGTGCAGATAGTGTTCCAGCCAATACACCGCTTCTTCGCCCATTGGCACGATGCGCTGTTTGTTGCCCTTGCCGATGGTGTTCACCATGCCGCTTTGCAGGTTGATTTCGTTTAATTGCAGCCCCACCGCTTCGCTCACGCGCAAACCTGTGGCGTAGATGAGTTCCAGCAGGGCTTTGTCGCGCAGGCCGTGCGGCGTTTCGGTGTCGGGCGCGTTGAGCAGGTCGGTGATGTGTTGCTCGGTGATGATGGGCGGCAGGGTGCGCGCTTGCTTGGCGGTGCGCAAATCGCGGCAGGGGTTGTCGCTGCGCTGCCCGGTTTCTTCCAGCCATGCGTAGAGCCGTTTGCAGGCGGATAGGGCGCGGGCTTGCGAGCGCGGCTGCTCTTGGGCAACGTAAATCGCGGCCGCCAGTTGCACGGCATCGGTGGTTTTCAGACTGCTGTGTTCGTTTGCCAGCCGCGTGGCGATTTTGGTCAAATCGCGGCGGTAGGCATCAAGCGTGTTTTGCGACAGGCGTTCTTGTAGCCAAAGGTGGTCTAGCAGGCGGGTGATGCAATCTAAATCGGCATTTAAATCGGCGGTGGGCATTTTCAGGCTGCCTTTGTAATGAAATGTTGTAATTTAATGAAACTGCGTTCGTTGTGTTTTGTTAAAACGAAATGGGTAAACAGAATAGGGCGGGCGAAACGATAGGGCGGATAAGGTGGTAATCTGCGCTGTGTGGCGCGAATGGTTGTGTTGTAATTGAGTTTTGGCTTGGTAGTCAATTTTAACAAAACTTTTCAAAATGAATTGACAAACTACATGTAATTACACACAATACGCGCCTACTTCGCAGCGGAGTTTGCCCGCGTGGCTGCAAAACGTGGGCTTAATCATTTTCAGGCTGTCTCAAATAAGGCAGATAACGATAACAAAAGTTCAGGAAAACACAACCATGAGCATTTTTCTTTCTATTTTCCCCATCTTATTACTGATTGTTTTGATGATAGGCGTGAAGCTGTCGGGCGACAAAAGCGCGGTGCTGGCGGTGTTATCTGCCGTGTTGATTGCGATTTTTGCCGTGCCTAATGTGAGCGGTTTCACGCCGCCGCAAGGCTACGGCGCAAGCTATGTGGGCTGGGCGTTTGTGGAAGGCATTTTAAAAGCGGTGTTCCCCATTTTAATCATTATTTTGATGGCATTGTTTAGCTACAATATTTTGCTGGAAAGCAAGCAAATTGAAGTGATTAAACAGCAATTTACCAATATTTCCAGCGATAAGCGCATTCAAGTTTTGCTGATTGTGTGGGGCTTTGGCGGCTTGCTGGAAGGCATGGCGGGCTTTGGCACAGCGGTGGCGATTCCTGCGGCTATTTTAATCGGCTTGGGCTTTTCGCCACGCTTTTCGGCGCTGGTTTCGCTGATTGGTAACAGCGTGGCAACGGGCTTTGGCGCGGTGGGCGTGCCGGTGATTACCTTGGCAAAAGAGGTGTTTGGCTCGGAAGTTACCGCGCAGCAAACGCAGGCCTTGGCGGGCAATGTGATTTTCCAACTGTTTGCCTTGATGTTTCTGGTGCCTTTTGTGATTTTGCTGCTCACCGATACGTCTAAAAAATACATCGTGCCCAATATTATTTTGGCGGCGGTGGTGGGCGGTTTGTCGCTGGCGGTGCAATTTTGCGCGGCGTATTTTATCGGCGCGGAAACGCCTGCCATTTTGGGCAGCATTTCCTGCATCGTGTTCATCGTGTTATACGCCAAAATGACCGAGAAAAAAGACCCCGATGCCAAACCGCTTACCCTTGGGCAAATGGGCAAAGCATGGGCGGTGTATGGCTTTATTTTGGTGTTCATTTTGTTGGCAAGTCCGCTGTCGGGCCCGATTAGCGCGTTTTTGAAAACCACGCTGGTGAGCAAAATCCACTTGCCCATCTATGCCGAAGGCAAAACGTTTAACTTCGGCTGGCTGTCTAACGCGGGCTTGATGCTGTTCCTCGGCGCGTTTATCGGCGGCTTGGTGCAAGGCGTGTCGGCGGGCAAGCAGTTCCAAATTTTGGGTGCGACGCTGGAAAAAATGAAAGCATCGGGCATCACGATTATCAGCTTGGTTGCGATGAGCGCGATTATGAGCCACAGCAGCATGATTGTGGTGATTGCCGATGGCTTGGTGAACGCCACGGGCAATTTTTATCCGCTGTTTGCGCCTTTGGTGGGCGCAATCGGCACGTTTGCCACGGGCAGCGATACTTCGTCTAACATCTTGTTTGGCAAGCTGCAAGCGGCGGTTGCCGACAAAATTGGCGTAAACAAAGCATGGCTGGCAGCGGCAAACACCGCTGGCGCAACGGGCGGTAAAATCATTTCGCCGCAAAGTATTGCCATCGCCGCTGCGGCGTGCGAGCAGCAAGGGCAAGAAGGCGCGTTTTTGCGCTCGGCTATGCCTTATGCGGCGGCTTATGTGTTGATTGCGGGGATTACCGTTTACTGTTTTGCCGCGCTGGCGTTGTGATACGGTGAATCTGTTTTCAGGCTGCCTTGGTGGGTAACATTGAGGCAGCCTGAAAACTTTGTTAGGTAGGTTGGACATGGATGCCCAATGTTTTTAGTGTTTGTCGGGCATAGATGCCCGACCTACGACTGCGCGGGGATGACGGCATTTCTCGTTTTTCAGGCTGCCTTAGTAAACAACATTTAAGGCAGCCTGAAAACATCATCGCGCGTATAATCCGCCGCTAATTGGTTTCAGGCAGCCTGAAAGTCGGGCAGCCTGAATTTTTGTAACTGAGTAGTAGGGGCTGTTGACATTTAACTTTTGAAGCGGATTTTGCGTCATAAAATGGTAGATGCAAGGCAAAAATGCGAGCCTATCTGCCCATAGGCGAGTATTTTTAACGCAGCAGATGCCGTTTAGGGCGTAAAAGCCGCCAAAATGTTGATTGTCAACAGACCCTAATACTCAAAAGATACTAAGGAACAACTATGTGCGGTATCGTTGGCGCCATCCGCGCCCAAAACAATGTGGTCGATTTTCTAACCGACGGCTTAAAACGCCTTGAATACCGCGGCTATGACTCATCAGGCATCGCCGTGCTCAGCGAAGGCAAAATCAAACGCGTGCGCCGCGTGGGGCGCGTTGCCCTGATGGAGCAAGCCGCCCAAGAAAAAGGCTTGTTCGGCAACATCGGCATCGGGCACACCCGCTGGGCAACCCACGGCGGCGTAACCGAGCCCAACGCCCATCCCCATATTTCGGGCGGCACAATCGCCGTGGTGCACAACGGCATCATTGAAAACTTTGAAGCCGAGCGCAGCCGCCTGCAAGGCTTGGGCTATGCGTTTGAATCGCAAACCGACACCGAAGTCATCGCCCACGCCGTTAATCATGAATACCAACACAACGGGCGCGATTTGTTTACCGCCGTTCAGGCTGCCTGCCAAAACTTCCACGGCGCGTATGCCATCGCCGTTATCGCGCAAGATAATCCGCGCAACATGGTTGTGGCGCGCATGGGCTGCCCGCTGCTGGTTGCCTTAGGCGAGCAAGAAACGTTTATTGCATCCGATGTTTCCGCGGTGATTTCGTTTACGCGCAAAATCAGCTATTTGGAAGACGGCGACGTTGCTCTGCTTAGCGAAAATGGCATTGAAAAGCTGGTGGACAAAACAGGCAAAGCCGCCCAACGCGCGGTGAAAACGTCCGAGCTGTCGCTGGCATCGTTGGAGCTGGGGCCTTATAGCCACTTCATGCAAAAAGAAATCCACGAGCAGCCCCGCGCCGTTGCCGACACCGCCGAAGTGTTCCTTGAAAGCGGCTTTATCCCCAGCAACTTTGGCGCAACCGCCGAGCAAGTGTTCCAAAGCATAGACAGCATCAAAATCCTTGCCTGCGGCACCTCGTTTTACGCCGCATCCGCCGGCAAATATTGGCTGGAAAGCATCGCCAAAATCCCCACCGATGTGGAAATCGCCAGCGAATACCGCTACCGCGATGTGATTGCCAACCCCAAGCAACTGGTGATTACCATCTCGCAATCGGGCGAAACGCTGGACACGATGGAAGCCCTGAAATACGCGCAATCGCTGGGGCATCAACACAGCCTATCCATTTGCAATGTGATGGAATCGGCACTGCCTCGCGCCAGCGAATTGGTGTTTTACACCCGCGCGGGGGCGGAAATTGGCGTGGCATCCACCAAAGCCTTTACCACGCAACTGGTTGCGCTGTTTGGCTTGGCGGTTACGCTGGGCAAAATGCGCGGCAGGGTAAACGAGGGGCAAGCGCAGGCTTATTTGGATGAACTGCGCGCACTGCCTGGTAGCGTGCAACACGCGCTGAACCTTGAACCACAAATCACCGCGTGGTCGGAAAAATTTGCCAAGAAAACCAGCGCGTTATTTTTGGGGCGTGGCATTCATTACCCCATCGCGCTAGAAGGTGCGTTGAAGCTGAAAGAAATCACCTACATCCACGCCGAAGCCTATCCCGCAGGC
>CAUQDE010000048.1:0-9285 GCA_963516425.1 uncultured Kingella sp. | reverse complement strand
GCTGGCGCGGTCAATCACCAAGCTGTGATAGCGCGTGCACACCACGGGGTTGGGCAAGCCTTTGAATACGCCAGCATTTTCATGGAACACGGGTGAAGTTTTGCCGTGCATCACATTTTGCGCGCGCACCACCTTGCCGCCAAACGCTTCGGCAATGCTTTGATGCCCCAAGCACACGCCCAAAATTGGGATTTTGCCCGCAAAATGCTGCATGGCGGCAACCGAAATGCCCGCTTCTTTGGGGGTGCAAGGCCCCGGGCCAATCACCAGATAGCGCGGGTTCAGCGCGGCGATTTCGTCTAAGCTGACGGCATCGTTGCAGCGCACGGATACGTCTTGCCCCAGCTCGCCGAGATATTGAACGATGTTGTAGGTGAAGCTATCGTAGTTGTCGATAAATAAAAGCATTTTGTAACCTGTTGATTTTATATTTTATTTAATGGCTGCGTTGGGTTTCCCCGCATTGCCGTTGAGCAAATTATCGCGCATCTGCTGCCAATTGGCTTGCACTCTGCCTTTGCCCGCAGCGTTTAAATCGGCTTAGGTTTTGCCCCAATCCGCGCCGCGAAGTTCTTGCGATTTGTCCCAAGTTCGTTCTGTATGTGTGCCGCCGCATGCGGCAAGGCTGAGCGCGGCAACCGCGGCAACAATCAATAATTTCATGGCATAACCTTTAACTGAACGGTTTGAAAATAACGGTTTGAAAATAATCGGAGTAGGGCGTATCGCCGCCATTATATCAGCCGTGCATGAGCCTGCGGTTATCGGCAAGTGCGTTTTCAGGCTGCCTCAGCAGTCATTTTTCCGCTGTATGATGATTGGGCGGCTGGCGCAGATTATCCTGAGCCATGCGGCTTCGCTCTGCTTGACGGCGGATTAGATAGCCTGCGAAGCGTGCGAGTTTGCTTTGCATCCGAGCACTCCGCATAAAAACAAATATTTAACAAACGGCAACATTCCAAACCAATGCCTTAACATTCACTTGCAAACTTAGCAGAAATAATAATAATTTGTATTTTTCGTGCAATTATTTTACAATTCCGCCCGTAATTGTTGCACCGATTAACATTTCCCTACAAAACCCAACAAAGGAAAAAACATGAAAACCAAATTAAAACTGGCTTCCCTCGCAGCCGCATTGCTCTGCTCTGCCCCCGCTTTCGCCGACATCACCGTTTACAACGGCCAGCATCCCGAAGCCACCAAAGCGCTCGTTGCCGCCTTTACCCAAGACACGGGCATCAAAGTAACGCTCAACAGCGGCAAAGGCGCGCAGTTGGCGGGGCAGCTTAAAGAAGAAGGAGCAAAAAGCCCTGCCGATGTTTTCTATACCGAGCAGACCGCCGCGTTTGCCGATTTGTCCAAAGCGGGTTTGCTGGCGCAGATTCCTGCCAATGTGATTGCGCAAACCGCGCAAAAAGGCGTGCCGACCGCCGCTAAAAAAGACTGGATTGCGTTGAGCGGTCGTGCGCGCGTGGTGGTTTACGACCGCACCAAATTAAGCGAAAAAGACTTCCCCAAATCGGTATTGGATTTCGCTACCCCCGCTTGGAAAGACAAAATCGGCTATGTGCCGACTTCGGGCGCGTTTTTGGAACAGGTGGTCGCCATTGTGAAAATAAAAGGGCAGAAAGCCGCGCTTGACTGGCTGAAAGGCTTGAAAGCCTATGGCAAACTGTATGCCAAAAACAGCGTGGCATTGCAGGCGGTAGAACGGGGCGAAGTGCCTGCCGCGTTGATTAACAACTACTACTGGTACTCGCTGGCGAAAGAAAAAGGCGCGGCCAACCTCAATTCTCGCCTGCACTTTATCCGCCACCAAGACCCCGGCGCATTGGTTTCCTATTCGGGCGCGGCGGTGTTGAAATCTTCTAAAAACCAAGCCGAAGCGCAAAAATTCATCGCCTTTATGGCAGGCAAAAAAGGACAGGAAGTCTTGGCTGCCGCCCGCGCCGAATATCCGCTGCACGCAGGCGTGAAATCAGGCTTTGATTTGGAGCCTTACGCCAAACTGGAAGCCCCCGTCGTATCGGCTACCACCGCCGAAGACGAAGCCTTGGCGAAAAAACTCATCGAAGCCGCCGGTTTGAAATAAGCCTGCCGCCGGTAAGCCGAAATGCCCTTTGCCGCAAAAGGGCATTTTTTGCGGCAGCCGTTATCCGCCCTTGAAACCCGTTTTGAAAGAAAGCCCGATTTGAAACATCCCCGCCCCCCTCTGTGGCTGATGCTGGCCGCAGTTTTCATCAGCCTGCCGCTGCTGCTGCCTTTCCTGTATCTGATATTCCGCAGTTACGAAGTCGGGCTGGAACGCAGCATCGAATTGCTATGGCGGCCGCGCATGGCGGAGCTGCTGCTCAATACGCTTTACCTGATGGTGGGCGTAACCGCCGTGGCAGTTACCGTCGGCACGGTTTGTGCGTTTCTGCTGGAACGCTGCCGTTTTTGGGGCAAACCGTTTTTTCAGACGACCGTTGCCCTGCCGCTGTGCATTCCCGCTTTTGTGAGCTGTTTTACTTGGATTAGCCTGACTTTCCGCGTGGAAGGGCTGTTCGGCACGATTGCCATTTTGAGCCTCAGCTACGCGCCGCTCGCCTATCTGCCCGTTGCCGCCGCGCTCAAACGGCTCGACCGCTCCTTGCAGGAAGTCAGCCTGTCGCTGGGCAAAAGCCCTGTGCAGACATTTTGGTTTGCCGTTTTCCCCCAGCTCAAACCCGCCATCGGCAGCAGCATTCTGCTGATTGCACTGCACATGCTGGTGGAGTTTGGCGCGGTGGCAATTTTGAACTACCAAACCTTCACCACCGCCATTTTCCAAGAATACGATATGTCTTTCGACAACAATACCGCCGCGTTGCTTTCGGCCGTATTGATGCTTATCTGCTTTATCGTGGTGGGCGGCGAAATGTTGTTTCGCGGCAAAGCCAAGCTGTTTCACAGCGGCAAAGGCGTGATTCGCCCCTATCCCGTGAAAACGCTCACAGGCTGGCAGCAGGCCGCCGCGGTGTTGTTTTTAACGGCGTTGTTTGCGGTCAGCATCGGCGTTCCGGTCGGCACGCTGGCTTATTGGCTGGTTGAGGGCAATTCCAAAAACAGCCTCGACAGCCTGTCCGACTTCGCGGAAGCCTTCGGCAACTCGCTGATGATGTCTTCGCTCGGCGCGCTGCTAACCGTGGCCGCCGCCCTGCCGCTGGTGTGGTGCGCGGTGCGCTACCGCAGCAGGTTCACCCTGTGGCTCGACCGCCTGCCTTTTCTGCTGCACGCCGTGCCCGGGTTGGTTATTGCGCTGTCGCTGATTTATTTCACCATCAACTACGCCTATCCGCTCTACCAAACCTTTGCTGTCATCATCGCCGCCTATTTCATCCTCTACCTGCCGGTGGCGCAGACGGCTTTGCGCAGCCCGATTGAGCTGCTTCCCGAAAACATGGAAAAAGTCGGGCAGAGCTTGGGGCGCGGCAACATTTATATTTTCCGCACGCTGGTTGTCCCCGCCATGCTGCCGGGCATTACCGCCGCGTTTGCGCTGGTGTTTCTCAACCTGATGAAAGAACTCACCGCCACTTTGTTGCTCACGCCCAACGACATCAAAACCCTGTCCACCGCCGTGTGGTCGTACACCAGCGACGCGCAATACGCCGCCGCTGCACCCTACGCCGCCATGCTCATCCTGTTTTCGGGCATCCCCGTGTTTCTACTGAAAAAATATGCCTTCCAATAACATGAATCCCGTTCTGCACATCCGAAACCTGAACAAAACCTTCGGCACCACCGCCGCGCTGCGCGACATCAATCTGGAACTGCGGCAGGGCGAAATGCTGTTTCTGCTCGGCCCTTCAGGCTGCGGCAAAACCACCCTGTTGCGCGCCATCGCCGGTTTTGAGCAGCCCGACAGCGGCGAAATTTGGCTCAAAGACCGCTGCATTTTCAACAGCCGTTTTTCCCTGCCGACACAACAGCGGCGCATCGGCTATGTGGTGCAGGAAGGCGTGCTGTTCCCGCACCTTTCGGTTTACCGCAACATCGCCTACGGCTTGGGCAACGGCAAAGGCAGCAGCCCGCAGGACAGGCAGCGCATCGAAGCCGTGATGTCGCTCACCGGCATCGGCGAACTCGCCAACCGCTTCCCCCACCAGCTTTCGGGCGGCCAGCAGCAGCGCGTCGCCCTCGCCCGCGCCCTCGCGCCCGAACCCGAGCTGATTTTGTTTGACGAACCGTTCAGCGCGCTCGACGAACACCTGCGGCAGAAAATCCGCCGCGAAATGCTGCACGCCCTGCGCCAAAGCGGCACGTCCGCCATCTTCGTTACCCACGACCGCGACGAAGCCCTCAGCCATGCCGACCGCATCGCCGTGCTTTCAGACGGCCGCATCCTGCAAACCGACACCCCGCGCCGCCTCTATTGGTCGCCCAGCAGCCTCGCCGCCGCGCAGTTTATCGGCGACAGCATTGTGCTGGACGCACAGCGCAGCAGCGATGGCACGCAGGCGCAATGCGCCCTCGGCACATTTCCGCTGGCCGCCGCGCCGCAAACGCCGTCCGAACATCCCATTGAAGGCAAACTGCTCGTCCGCCCCGAACAGTTTGTTTTGACGGAAACAGCCAACGTGCCGCCGCACAACACGCAGCCCGTGTTCGGCGCGAAAGTGGAAAGCATCGAGTTCAAAGGCCGCTATACCGCCGTTGCCCTCAACATCAACGGTGTCTGCTTCACGCTCGACACCGTGCATGCGCCGCCCGTTTGCAGCGGCGACACCGTGCGGCTCGCGTTTGAAGGCACGGCTTTGTTTTTCCCGCCGCAGCAGGAATAAAGCCAAGCCAAACAGCCGCAGCAACGCAGATTATCTGCACCGCTGCGGCTGTTTTGCGCTTGGTTGGCGGATATTACATAAATAGGCAGCCTGAAAACGCCTCATCCCGTTTTCAGGCTGCCTTTGGTTGTGCTGATAAAGCCAAGGCAGCCTGAAATCATGTTTCCCATTTTCAGGCTGCCTTTTATCCCGCCCATATAGGCAGCCTGAAACGCAGTTCAGCGTAGCTAAAACCCACCTGCTACACCCGCTCGTCCCAATCCTTCTCCCCATTCAACATCGCCTGCACCACCTCTTTCACCCGCGCATCTTGCCGTCTGGCTTCGTTCATCATCGCTTGGTTGGAGAACGCGGCTGTATGCTCGGGGTCGTACAGCAACGCCATTTTGCGCATGCCGTTTCTATCCATGCGGTAGAAAATATTGCCCGCGCATTCCGCCTTATCGCGCGGCAAGCCGAGAAATTCCAACGCCCGCTTGCCCGCGCGCACGCCTGAGTCAAACGTTTCGCGGATAATTTCGTCTGCGCCTGCGCGGTGCAATTCAAAAAGATGCCTGCGGTCGTAAGCGCGCGCCACAATTTTAATCTGCGGATTGGCTTCGCGGGCAAAGCGCACAATCTGCGTCGCTTCGGCTTTGTTATCAATCGCCACCACCAGCACCGTGGCTTTTTCAATGCCCGCCGTGAGCAGCAATTCAGGGCGCGAGCCGTCGCCAAAATAGGTTTTCACGCCGTATTTTTCCATGCCCGCAATCAGGTTTTCGTCTTTATCAATAATCGTCAGCGCGAAGCCCGCCGCGTCTAAAATGAAATACACCATCTGCCCAAATCGCCCACAGCCAATTTGCAACACCGCGCGTTGCTCGTCTATCGCATCGTCTGGGCGCGTGGCGGCAGCTTTTTTTGGCAACTTGCTGTGCACAATCAACAGCAGCGGCGTGAGCACCATAGACAGCACCACAATCGCGGTCATATTGGCGTTGTTGGCATCGCTAATCACACCTTGCGCGCGGGCATCGGCAAACAACACAAAGGCAAATTCGCCGCCCTGCGCCATCAACATCGCGCGTTCCAACGCTTCATCGTGGCTGCTCTTTGCCAACCGCGCCACCGCGTAAATGCACACCGCTTTGCCCGCCATCAACGCCAGCACGCTCGACACAATCACGCCCCAATTTTGCGCAACCACGTTCAAATCCAACGACATCCCCACGGCAAGGAAAAATAGCCCCAGCAGCAGCCCGCGAAACGGCTCCACATCGGCTTCAAGCTGGTGGCGAAAATGCGATTCCGACAGCATCACGCCCGCCAAAAACGCGCCCATCGCCATAGACAGCCCGCCTTTTTCCATCAACACGCCCGCGCCCAGCACCACCAGCAACGCCGCCGCCGTCATCACTTCCCGCGCCTTGCTGCGTGCCAACACACTAAACAGCGGATTCAACAGCCAACGCCCCGCCGCCACAATAATCGCCACGCTGCCCAACGCCTTGCCGATGTCCAGCCACAGCGGCGTGCTGCTTTCAATGCGCACGGGCGACAAAAACGCCACAATCGCCAGCAGCGGCACAATCAGCAAATCTTCAAACAGCAAAATAGACACGATTTTCTGCCCAGCCGATGTGCCCAGCTCGTTGCGCTCGCCCAGCACCGACATCACAATCGCCGTGGACGTGAGCACAAAGCCCGCCGCGCCCACAAACGACACCTGCCACGAAAAGCCAAACGCCATGCCCACCGCCGTGAGCAACGCCGCCGCAATCACCACCTGCAAACTGCCCAGCCCAAAAATCTGCCGCCGCAAATGCCACAAATGCGACGGCTTCATCTCCAAGCCAATCACAAACAGAAAAATCACCACCCCCAGCTCCGCAACGTGCAAAATCGTTTGCCCGTCCGAAAACAGCCCCAGCCCAAATTTGCCAATCGCCAGCCCCGCCGCCAAATAGCCCAGCACCGAGCCCAGCCCCAGCCGTTTAAACAGCGGCACCGCCACCACCGCCGCACCCAACAGCGCAACAATATGCGGCACGTCCATTCCGTGTTGTGTTGCAGACATTGCTATTCCTTGTTGTGATTGAAATTCAAAAGGTTAAGGCAGCCTGAAAGCGAGATTTGCCGTTTCAGGCTGCCTTGAATGGGGTAGGATTATAGTTGATTTTTGCTTGCGCATTGGCGGCGAGGGTTTAGGCAGCCTGAAAACCAGCCGTAGGGTGTGCAGCTTGGCTGCGCACGCGGTTTCAGGCAGCCTGAAATCTTTACAAAACCTAAAAAACTACAACCTCATAAATCCGCTTTCAGGCTGCCTTAAAACCGCTTAACTTATCCCGCCACATGAACCACCTGCGTTTCAAACGTCGCCAGCGGCATACACGCTTTTAAATCCGCTTCAATACACGCAAGCGCGTCCAGCCGCATTGCCACGCTGGTTTGTGCATTGCCCTGAATCACAAACAACACATCTTGCGTGTGTTCGTCCAGTTTGTAGTGTTCGGAATCGCGCACGTCCAGCCACGCCATGATGCCTTGCGTGTCGCGGTAGATGAAATCGGTTTCGGCAACGTGTTTGGCGGTAGAAGCAATCGGCAGAAAAGTGTCTTCCTTGCCGCACACGGCAAAGGTCAGCGGAAAGGCAACTTTGCGAAAATCATGCGCCCCAATCGCCAGCAGCGACTGCAACGCCGCCAAATTGTAAATATCCACAATGCTGTTCACGCGCGGAATATTGCCGCGCCGCTGGATGTTTTTCAGCAACGCCAAAATGGTGGGCGGGTTTTTCTTCGCGCTTCTGCCCACCTTGCCGAGCATGTCGGTGTAGCCCGCCACCACGGGATTTTTGGCGATGTCGTCCGCATCGGCTTGCAACGCCCATTGTTCTTTTTCGCGCAACTTTTGCTCAAAGGCTTCTCCTAGCGGCGCGTTGGGGTTGAGATGGCGCGCGATGCCGATAACGACATCGGTGATGCCCAGCGCCGCTATGCTTTTGTCTACGATGATTTCCATGCTTCGTTCTCCTCAGTAAAAATAAAAAAGCGCGTTTCAGGCTGCCGATTGCCCTATTTTTGCCCGGGCAGGCGTTTCGCCGCCTACCGCGAGCAGGGGCAAACCCCTGCACCCCCGTGCCATATTACCATCGGCGGCAATCATCAACAAGGCAGCCTGAAACGCTGTTCCCCTGTTTCAGGCTGCATCATTGGCGAGATGGTTGCTTGATTGTTCCAACGGTAATTGCCAACCATTGCTAGCCGTTTCCCCAAAATTTTAGGCAGCCTGAAATATCATTTTCAGGCTGCCTTGGGCGGTTACAAATATTCCCGTTCTGTTGCCAGCAAATCGTCCAGCGTTTCGCGGCGGCGAATCAGGCGGCTGTTGCCCTGTTCGTCCAGCAGCACTTCGGCGGCGCGGCAGCGCGTGTTGTAATTGCTCGCCATACTGGAAGCATACGCGCCCGCGCTGCGAACCGCCAAAATATCGCCTTGCGCCGCGCCGATTTGCCGCTCCTTGCCGATAAAATCGCCCGTTTCGCAAATCGGCCCGACAATATCGGCGGTGATTTTGGGCGCGTCGGGGCGGGACACATTCTCCACCGCGTGATACGCCTGATACAGCGCGGGGCGCATCAAATCGTTCATCGCCGCATCCACCACCACAAAATTTTTCTCTTCGCCGTGTTTCACATATTCCACGCGTGTGAGTAGCACGCCCGCGTTGCCCACCAAGCTGCGCCCCGGTTCCAGCACCAGCGACAAGCCTCGCGCTTGAAGCAACGGCTCAACGGCTTGGGCGTAGGCGCGCAAATCGGGCGTTTGCTCGTCTTTATATACAATGCCGACGCCGCCGCCCAAGTCTAAATGTTGCAGCGCGATGCCTTGCGCGGCAAGACGGTCAATCAGCGCAATCAGCCGCTCGCAGGCGGCAATCAGCGGCGAGAGGTCGGTGAGCTGCGAGCCGATGTGGCAATCCACGCCGATAATTTGGATATGCGGCAGGCTGGCGGCGCGTTGATAGGCTTGCTCGGCATCGCGCATGGCTATGCCAAATTTATTGGCTTTAAGCCCTGTGGAGATGTAGGGGTGGGTTTTTGCGTCCACATCGGGGTTGATGCGGAAGGAAATGGGGGCGATTTTGCCCAACCGCCCCGCCACATCGTTAAGCCGTTCCAGCTCGGGCAGGCTTTCCACGTTGAAGCATTTGATGCCTACGCCCAGCGCGTATTCCATTTCGGCAACGGATTTGCCCACGCCTGAAAAGATGATTTTGCTGGCATCGCCGCCTGCGGCTAACACGCGGGCAATTTCGCCGCCCGACACAGTGTCAAAGCCTGCGCCTAGGCGGGCGAAGTGTTGGATGATGCTTAAATTGCTGTTGGCTTTAACGGCGTAGCAAATCAGCGGTTGGCAGCCTGAAAATGCGGTTTGATAGGCTGCAAAGGCTTGGTTGAGCGCGGTTTCTTGGTATACGTAGAGCGGGGTTTGGT
>CAUQDE010000047.1:0-9448 GCA_963516425.1 uncultured Kingella sp. | reverse complement strand
TGGCGCAAGGTTTCGGGCGTGATGCCGTCTTTGCCGCGCGTGAGCGCTTTGAGCTGCTCGTAGGCTTGCGGCACAGCGTAGCGGCGCATCACGGTTTGAATCGGCTCGGCAAGCAGTTCCCAAGTGGCGTTTAGGTCTGCCAACATGGCGGCGGGATTGGCTTCCAGCTTGTGCAACCCGCGCAAATGCGCCGCCCAGCCCAACAGCGCGTAGCCCGTGCCCACGCCCATGTTGCGCAATACGGTGCTGTCGGTTAAGTCGCGTTGCCAGCGCGATACGGGCAGTTTTTCCGCCAAAAAGCCCAGCACGGCGTTTGCCATGCCCAGATTGCCCTCGGAGTTTTCAAAATCAATCGGGTTCACTTTATGCGGCATGGTGGAACTACCCACTTCGCCCGCTTTCACTTTTTGCTTAAAGTAACCCATTGATATGTAACCCCAAATATCGCGGTTAAAATCAATCAGAATGGTGTTGATGCGGCTGACGGTTTGAAACAGCTCCGCCATATAGTCGTGCGGCTCAATTTGGATGGTGTAGGGGTTAAAGGTCAAACCCAATGATTTTTCTACGAATTGTTGGCAATGGCGTTCCCAGTCCACATCGGGGTAGGCAACCAAATGGGCGTTGTAATTGCCGACTGCACCGTTGATTTTGCCCAAAAATTCTTGCGCGGCGAGCTGTTTGATTTGGCGTTGCAAACGGGCGAGCACATTGGCGATTTCTTTACCCAGCGTGGTGGGCGTGGCGGGCTGCCCGTGCGTGCGCGACATCATGGGCACGGCGGCCAGCGCGTGCGCCATCTGTTGCAGCTTGGCGGCGATTTCGCGCAATTGGGGCAGCAGCACTTCATCGCGCGCTTGGCGCAGCATCAGCGCGTGCGACAGGTTGTTGATGTCTTCGCTGGTGCAGGCAAAGTGGATGAATTCGCCCACGGCGTGCACTTCGGCGTTGTGCGCGAAGCGTTGTTTGAGCCAGTATTCAATCGCTTTCACGTCGTGGTTGGTGGTGGCTTCGATGGCTTTGACTTCGGCGGCGTTGTCCGGCGAAAAGCCGTTAATCACGCTGTCGATTTCAG
This sequence comes from uncultured Kingella sp., assembly GCA_963516425.1. Taxonomy (GTDB): domain Bacteria; phylum Pseudomonadota; class Gammaproteobacteria; order Burkholderiales; family Neisseriaceae; genus Kingella_B. The sequence goes on along the minus strand of CAUQDE010000047.1, from coordinate 8,373 downwards.
TGAGCGTGCCATCGGAAAACGGGGCGACTTCGCCGATTTTGGGCTCGGCGGCAAGGGCTTTGAGCCATTCCAGTTCCACGCGCACGCGCGCTTTCATCAAGCCGTATTCGGAAAAGATGGGGCGCAGCGGGTCGGTGGTGGCGGCGTAGCGTCCGTCTAGCGGGGAGAGGGCGGATAGGGGGTTAATCATGTTGAATCCTTGTGATGAGAGGAAAGGCGTTTTAACTTCGTTGAAGCCTGTGGCTTTCAGGCTGCCTCAATGCGCTGTGGCTTGGTTGGCAATCGCGGTTTGCACGATGGCGAGCAATTCGTCTTGCGTCATATAGCGGTTGAGCCAGTCTTTCAGGCTGCCTTCATTGCTGATTTCGGTGAAAAATAATTCGTGGTCGGTGCCCCAAAGGATGGGGTTTTCGGGCTTGGGGTCTTGCAGGCAGATGTAGAGGTTATCGGGATAGCTGTAACGGTAAAACAGGCGGATAAAGTCGGGGCGGGCGCAGCCTGTGTGCTCAATAATGGGGGTAAGATTGACGGCGTATTCGTCATCGGGGTCTGGGTTTTCAAACTCGTCCGCCCATTCGTCGTGGTCGGATGTGCCGACTTGGTAGGGGGTAAACGGCTCGGCAATCCAAAAATCTTGCCCATAGGCTTCGTCAGTAAAGCTGTAAAAATGTGCCAGCATTTCGCGGTAAAAGGTTTCGGGGCTGGCGGCGAGAGTGGCGGCGTGTTCGGCAATGTAGTCGCCCAAACCGTAGATGGGTTCTTCGTCATCGCCGGTTGCCCAAGGAAGGTTGTCTTCTGGGCGGGGATAAAGCACGGTGTCAAATGTGATGCTGGTGAGGTCGTCGGCAAGCGATGCGCCTGTTACGCGGTGGGTGTCGCCGCCCAGCGCGTTGATGCGGGCGAGGATTTCGGGATGCAAGGGCATGGGGTTTCCTTGTTGATAAGGGCAAAGGCGTTTTAACTTCGTTGCAGCCTGTGGTTTTCAGGCTGCCCAACCATAAGCAAAGGCAGCCTGAATTTGGGTTTTCAGGCTGCCTTAATGAGTTTATTTGCTCGCGGATGCAGCCGATGCGCCGGCTACACCGCTTGCGCCGCTGGCTTGGTTAGACGGCGCGCCAAACCATTGGGTGTGGATTTTGTCGTATGTGCCGTCTGATTTGATTTGAGCAAGCCCTTTGTTGATGGCTTCGCGCAAGCCGTCGCTGCGCCCTTTTTTGAACACAAAGCCGTAATGCTCTTGGATAAACGACGGGTCCACCACCACGTTTAACTTGGCATCGGGGTGCTGCTTCACATAAAACGCCACCACGCTGCTGTCGCCCACCACAGCGTCCACGCCGCCTGTTTCCAGCTCTTTAAACGCCAAGGGCATGGTTTCAAAGCGTTTGATGTTGGTGCTGTCTTTGCCTTGCAGTTTTTGCAAAATCAAATCGCCCGATGTGGCAGCCTGAACCGATGCGGTGCGGTTTTTCAAATCAGCAAAGCTTTTTACCGCGTTGCTGTTTTTGTTTTCCGTGATAATCATCTGCGTGGCAGTAAAATAGGGGTCGGAAAAATCAAGCTGTTGTTTGCGCTCATCATTGATGGTGATGCTCGCCAGCCCCACATCGCTGTCGCCCTTGTCCACATTGGCAAACAAGCCTTCAAATGGCGTGTTCACAAATTCCAATTTCACATTTTGCGATTTGGCCGCCGCATCCAAAATATCATGCGAAAAACCCACCACATGGTCGTTGTCCATGTATTCCATCGGCGGATAAGACGCATCGGTGGCAACAATATATGTTTTGCTCACATCCAAACCTGCACTGCTGGCGGCAGAGGCGCCGGCGTTGCTGCTTGCGCCGCCATTGCCGCCCGAACACGCCGCGAGCAAAAAGGCAGAGCATAACGTTGCTGTAAGAATATGTTTTTTAAACATGATATTATCCTTGTGTTGAAATTTCCATACCGCCGCAAACACCACATCAGGCAGCCTGAAAAAGGTTTAGGTAGAGGTTTAAAAAAAACGTTAAAAAAACAAAAAACGGTTTGCAAATCACCAAGCCGAAGCCGCCGAAGCATCCGAAGCCGCATCCAAACTGCCCAGTTCGCTCGCCGCATCTGCCGCAGAGGCATCGTCCGCAGGCGCAGTCATGCCCTTTTCTTGCGAAGCCGCCCGCCGCGCCGCCCGCTCTTCCGCCTGCGCTTCCGAATCGGGAATCACGCCCGTATCCGAAGCCGTCGGCGGTTCGGCGACCCGCATCGCCGCCTGCTCATGCCGGTTCACGCCATACGACAGCAACACAATCGCTACCGCCAGCGCAAAGCTGATTGCCACCACCCGCCGCATGTTAAACGGCTTGGGCGCAGGCGGCTGCCCGTTTTCAGGCTGCCCTTGCTGTTGCTGCTCCTGCGGCGCAGGATGCGGGCGATGCGGTTTTTTCTGATGACGACTCATGTAGTTTCCAAATAAAGCGCGCCAATCAAACAACCGCGCGACAACATATGCCATTATATACAAACTCGCCGCAGATTTCTTAACAAAAACACACAATCCGCATGCCGCATTTCAGGCAGCCTGAAAATACAGTAAAATGGCGCGTTTTCAAATTTCCAACCATTGAACCATCATGCTCACCTTCCAACAAATCATCTTCAAACTGCAACAATACTGGGCCAACCAAGGCTGCGCCATCATCCAACCCTTCGACATGGAAGTAGGCGCAGGCACATCCCACCCTGCCACCTGCCTGCGCGCGCTCGGCCCCGAGCCGTGGAACGTTGCCTATGTGCAGCCCAGCCGCCGCCCGAAAGACGGCCGCTACGGCGACAACCCCAACCGCCTACAACACTATTACCAATTCCAAGTTGCCCTCAAACCCGCGCCCGACAACATCCAAGATCTCTATTTAGGCAGCCTGAAAGAACTCGGCATAGACCCCACCGTGCACGACATCCGCTTTGTGGAAGACGACTGGGAAAACCCCACGCTGGGCGCATGGGGCTTGGGCTGGGAAGTGTGGCTCAACGGCATGGAAGTCACCCAGTTCACCTATTTCCAACAAGTCGGCGGCATAGATTGCACACCCGTGCTCGGCGAAATCACCTATGGCATAGAACGCTTGGCGATGTATTTGCAAGGCGTTGAAAACGTGTACGATTTAATCTGGACGACCACGCCCACAGGCGACCAACTCACCTACGGCGATGTGTACCACCAAAACGAAGTAGAACAATCCACCTACAACTTTGAACACAGCGATGCCGTATGGCTGCTAGACCAATTCAACGGCTACGAAGCCCAAGCCAAACGCCTGCTCGCGCTCGAAGATGCATCGCTCGCGCTGCCCGCCTACGAATTGGTGCTCAAAGCCGGCCACACCTTCAACCTGCTGGACGCACGCGGTGCCATCTCCGTAACCGAACGCGCCACCTACATCGGACGCATCCGCGCATTGAGCCGCCAAGTGGCGCAGAAATTTGTCGCCAGTCGTGAAGCATTGGGTTATCCGCTGCTGAAACAAGGCAAATAACGCTTGCCCGCGCCAAGCAAACCGCGCGTAAGCCCTAAGGCAGCCTGAAAACAATAATGCGCTCAGTAACCATCAACGCGCAAAACATCGCCTCCCCAAAAGCAACAATAGGCAGCCTGAAAACCTGTTTGCGCTTGCGTTGAAACCTTCGGTTTTCAGGCTGCCTCCCCCATACCAACCCAAAGAAACACACATGATAGAAAAACTCACCTTTGGACTATTCTCCAAAAAAGACACCCAAAGTTTCATGCGCTTGCTGCGCTACATCAAGCCCTATAAAGCCCGCATCATCTTCGCGCTCATCGGCATTGTGGGCGTGGCCGCCACCGAAAGCTACCTTGCCGCTTTTATCGCGCCCTTGGTTAATCAAGGCTTTGCCGTGCCCTCTGCCCCGCCTGCGCCCAGCCCCGACACAGGCATCCTCGCCACGCTTGCCAACTGGAAAGACCAGTTTAACTATCTGATTTGGGGCACAGCAGAAAAAGTGTGGATTGTGCCCGTGTTCTTTATCATTCTGGTGTTGATTCGCGGTGTGTGTCGCTTTGCCAGCACCTATTTGCTCACATGGGTTTCCGTGATGGCCATCAGCGCGTTGCGCCGCGATATGTTCAACAAAATGCTGCTATTGCCCACCGATTTTTACAAAAAAACCCCATCGGGCACCGTATTGATGAGCATCGTGCAAATGACCGAAGGCTCAATCAGCAACGCCAGCAATGTGTTTATCGTGCTCACGCGCGACACCATGATTGTGTTTGGCTTGGTATGCGTGTTGCTGTATCTCAACTGGCAATTGAGCTTGGTGGTCGCCCTGATGTTCCCCATCCTTTCGCTGCTGTCGCGCTATTACCGCAATCGTTTGAAAGACATTATTGCCAGCGCACAATTTACCATTGGCACGCTGAATAACGTGGTAAACGAAGTGCACCAAGGGCATCAGGTGGTCAAACTGTTCGGCGGGCAACAACAAGCCGCCGGCCGCTTTGCCGATGTGAATAACACCATCGTGCGGCTGGGCAAAAAAATCACCCAAGCAACCGCCGCGCGTTCGCCGTTTAGCGAACTCATCGCCTCGCTCGCCCTTGCCGTGGTGATTTTTATCGCCCTGTGGCAAAGCCAAAACGGCATAACCACCATTGGCGAATTTATGGCGTTTATCGTTGCCATGCTGCAAATGCTCAGCCCCATCAAAAACTTGGCCAACATCAGCATCCCGATGCAAAGTATGTTCATCGCATCCGATGCCGTGTGCGCCTTTTTGGATGAGCCCACCGAGCAAGACATGGGCACCAAAACGCTAAACCGCGTTTCAGGCAGCCTGAAATTTGAAAACATCGATGTGCAATACAACCAAGAAACGCGCAAAGCGCTAGACAACTTTAATCTAGAAATCCAAGCCGGCGAGCGGGTTGCCTTGGTCGGGCGTTCCGGCAGCGGCAAAACCACCGTAGTCAATTTGCTTCCGCGCTTCGTTATCCCCAGCAAAGGCAACGTGCTGATTGACGGCGAAAACATCAACGATTTAACCCTTGCCAACCTGCGCGAACAGTTCGCCCTTGTGTCGCAAGACGTTTTCCTCTTTGAAGGCAGCCTGAAAGACAACGTGCGATACAGTCGCCCCAATGCCAGCGATGAAGAAATCCTTGCCGCGCTCAAAGCCGCCAACCTCGCCGAACTCGTTGCCAACCATCCCGACGGCTTGAACCAAGCCATCGGCGCAAACGGCAGCCAGCTGTCGGGCGGGCAACGCCAGCGCGTTTCCATTGCCCGCGCCATCCTAAAAGATGCGCCCATCTTGCTGCTGGACGAAGCCACCAGCGCACTGGACAACGAATCCGAACACCTCGTGCAAGAAGCGCTGGAACGCCTGATGCACGGGCGCACCAACATCATCGTTGCCCACCGCCTCACCACCATTGAAAACGCCGACCGAATCATCGTGATGGATGAAGGGCATATTATTGAACAAGGCACCCACCAAGAATTGCTGGAAAAACAAGGCTATTATGCCGCGTTGAACAACATGCCCAAGCTGTACAACAATCGGGCAGCCTGAAAACTGTGTTACCTCAATCTTCCCAAAGAAAGCAAAACATGACCCAAACCCTCCTCATCGAACTCCTAACCGAAGAACTCCCCCCAAAAGCCCTCAACAACTTGGGCAACCACTTTGCCCAATCCATCGCCGAAGGCTTGGAAAAAGCGCAACTGATTGACGGCACAACGCAATACACCGCCTACGCTTCGCCGCGCCGCCTTGCGGTTTCGGTGGCAAATGTGAAGCCTATGCAGGCAGACCAACACGTTGTGCGCAAAGGCGTTTCCGTGGCGGCGGGCATGAAAGACGGCGTGCCCACCAAGGCTTTGGAAGGTTTCGCCCGCTCGTGCGGCGTGGAAATCGGCAGCCTGAAAATCATCCACGACGGCAAGCAAGATGTGTACGCGCACGAATTTACCCAAGCGGGGCAAACGCTTGCCGCTCTGCTGGGCGAAATCATCAACACCGCCATCAAAAAACTGCCGATTCCCAAAGTGATGCGCTGGGGCAGCAGCACGCACACGTTTGTGCGCCCTGTGCACGGCTTGGTGGCGTTGCATGGCGCGGATGTGGTGCCTGTGAACGTGTTGGGCTTGGATAGCGGCCGCCAAACTTTGGGGCATCGCTTTTTGTCGCGGGGTGAGATTGTGTTGGCGCAAGCGGATGATTATGCGCAACAAATCGCCGAGCAGGGCAAGGTGATTGCTTCGTTTGCCAAACGTCGCGCCGCGATTAAAGCCGAGCTGGACAAGGTTTCAGGCAGCCTGAACGCCCGCGTTGCCGCCGATGATGCGCTGCTGGACGAAGTAACCGCGCTGGTGGAATACCCCGTTGTTTTGCAAGCGGAATTTGAAGCGCATTTCCTTGCCGTGCCGCAAGAATGCTTGATTTTGACCATGCAGCAAAACCAAAAATATTTCCCGCTGTTAGACCAAAACGGCAAGCTGATGAACCGCTTTTTGCTGGTGTCCAATTTGCAAACCGCCGACCCAAGCCACATTATCCATGGCAACGAGCGCGTGCTGCGCGCGCGGTTGAGCGATGCGGAGTTTTTCTACAAGCAAGACCAAAAAACGACGCTGGAAAGCCGTCTGCCCAAGCTGGAACACGTTGTTTATCATAATAAAATTGGTAGCCAAGCCCAGCGCATTGACCGCTTGCAAACCATCGCTGCCCACATCGCCGAGCAACTGGGCGCAGACCGTGCCACCGCCGAACGCGCCGCGCGGCTTGCCAAAGCCGATTTGGTTACCGAAATGGTGGGCGAATTCCCCGAATTGCAAGGCACGATGGGCAAATATTATGCCGTGCTGGATGGCGAGCAGCCTGAAATCGCCGCCGCGATTGAGCAGCACTACCAGCCGCGTTTTGCCGGCGACAAGCTGCCCGAAAGCCCGATTGCCACCGCTGTTGCGCTGGCGGATAAGCTGGAAACGCTGGTGGGTATTTGGGGCATCGGGCTGATTCCCACGGGCGACAAAGACCCCTACGCGCTGCGCCGCGCGGCGTTGGGCGTGTTGCGGATGCTGATGAACAGTCCCTTGTCTATCAACGACTTGCTCCGCACCGTTGCCGCGCAGTTCCCGCAAAATTTGCTGGCGGCGAATACCGTTGCCGAAGTGGCTGATTTTATGCAGGCGCGCTTGGCGGTGCTGCTGCAAAACGATTATGCGCAAGACACCGTTGCCGCCGTGTTGGCGCAGCGTCCCGACCGTTTGGATGACTTGGTGGATAAATTGCAAGCCGTTGAATCGTTTAAAAAATTGCCCGAAGCCGCCGCACTCGCTGCTGCCAACAAGCGCGTGCATAATCTGTTGAAAAAAGCCGATGCCGAGCTGGGCGCGGTGAACGAAAACCTGTTGCAGGAAGACGCGGAACACGCCCTGTTTGCCGCCACGCAAGCCCTGCGCCCCACCGTGCAAGCCGCGTTGGCGAAACACGATTTTCAGGCTGCCTTAACCGCGCTCTCGGCGGTAAAACCGCAAGTGGATGCGTTTTTTGATAATGTGATGGTGATGGCGGATGATGCCGCTGTGAAGCAGAACCGTTTGAATTTGTTGAACGAATTGTCGCAATTGATGAACGCGGTGGCGGATATTTCGCTTTTGGGCGAATGATGCCCGCTCGGCAATGTTTTCAGGCTGCCTCCATGCGCACCCGCAAGGCAGCCTGAAACAAACACCTCCAAAGGCAGCCTGAAATCTCTTTTTTCAGGCTGCCTGTTTTTGTTTACAATCCGGCATTCGCAACCCAAGGCAGCCTGAAAATGCACTACGACCACATCGCCTTCCACACCGAAGAACCCGACTACCCCAGCGACCTGCCCGAGCGCAACGCCGCCCACCACATCGGCTTTTACTACGCATGGGCGGTCTCGCAAAATCTCCACAGCTCCGCCGCTGCGCGCCTGCCGCAATTTCACGACTTGCAAATCGGCTTGATTTCAGGCACAGAATTTGTGCTAGAACAGCTCAACGGCGGCATCGACGACGGCTGCTTCAACGAGCTCGGCAACCGCTTCACCCGCTTCTACTACGCCGACGAAGAAGAAGGCTACGGCGCATTTCTTGCCGACTACTTCGCCGCGCTTGGTATCCAAAACCAAACGCAGTTCTACCGCACCCACGACACCCCCGAAAACCAAGCCAAACTGAACGCTGCCTTTCAGGCTGCCTATGCAGTCTGGTTAGGCAGCCTGAAAAAATAGCCCCAAGCCATGCCCCGTCCCATCCGATGCCCGCAATGCCACAGCCCCAGCTACCGCCATATCCAAGGCGACAAACACCAATGCAACCACTGCGGCAGCACCTTCCTCATCCC
>CAUQDE010000046.1:0-9508 GCA_963516425.1 uncultured Kingella sp. | reverse complement strand
TTGGCAGGCGACGCTGCGTTGCCAAATCATTTGATAGAGTTTGAATTGGTCGGCGCTGAGAAAGGGTTTCACGCTTTCTGGCGTGCGGTAAACGGATGTGGGGCGGATGGCTTCGTGCGCTTCTTGGGCGTTTTTGGATTTGGTTTTGTACACGCGGGGGCTGTTGGGCAGATAGTCCGCGCCGATTTTGTTGCCGATATAGTGGCGGATTTCGGTGAGCGCGTCTTGCGACAGGGTTACGCTATCGGTACGCATATAGGTAATCAAGCCGACTGCGCCTTGTCCTACGTCTATGCCTTCAAAAAGCTGCTGGGCGGTGCGCATGGTTCGGTCGGTGGTGAAGCCGAGTTTGCGCACGGCATCTTGTTGCATGGTGGATGTGGTGTAGGGCGCGGCGGGTTTGCGCGTGGCTTTCTTTTTGATGACTTCGGCAACGCGGGCTTCTTTGCCTTGCAGCGCGGCAAGTATGGCGGCTTGGCTCTCTTCGTTGGGCAGGGAGAATTGTTCCAATTTGGCGTTTTGCCATTGGGTGAGTTTTGCGCTGAATTTGGTGCGCCCTTTGTGGCTGTCCATGTGGATGGACCAGTATTCTTGGGTTTCAAAGGCGCGGATTTCGTTTTCTCGTTCGCAAATCAGGCGCAAGGCGGGGCTTTGCACGCGCCCTGCGGATAAGCCACGGCGGATTTTTTTCCACAGCAAGGGCGATAGGTTGAAGCCAACCAGATAATCCAAGGCGCGGCGGGCTTGTTGCGCGTCCACAAGGTTGATGTCTAGCCCGCGCGGGTGTTGGATGGCTTCTTGCACGCCTTTGGGGGTTACTTCGTGGAACACCACGCGTTGCAGCTTGTCGCCGATGTTTGCCATGCCGCGTTTGGATTTGAGAATTTCGGCGATGTGCCACGAAATCGCTTCGCCTTCTCTATCGGGGTCGGTGGCGAGATAGATGGTGTCGGCTTGCTTGGCGGCTTTGACGATTTCGTCCACGTGTTTGGTGGATTTGGCGGGGATTTCGTATTTCATGGCGAAGTTGTCTTCGGGATTGACTGCGCCGTTTTTCTTAATCAAGTCGCGCACGTGTCCAAACGAAGCGAGCACTTCGTAATCGCTGCCAAGGTATTTTTTGATGGATTTGATTTTGTTGGGGGATTCTACGATGAGAAGATTTTTTGCCATGGTGGTGCCGTTTGTGAAAGAGGTTAATTGAGATTCAGGCTGCTTATTTTGTGTTGCGCTGAGCTTGAAAGATTGAGGCAGCCTGAAAAGGGATTTTGGGTTTTCAGGCTGCCTTTTTGAGACGGGCAGCCTGAATGTTCTTTTTTTATTATTCTTAAAATACGCATATTTTGGCAAGGGGTTGGCGGAAATTGTTTTTCAGGCTGCCTATGGAGCAGAGATAGGCAGCCTGAAAATGGCATCGTTGGGCAAAACATTGGACAAACGACTTTCAGGCTGCCTCAGCTTGATAGGCAGCCTGAAAACCATATTCCCTTATAATCGCCCTTTTCCATTAAACCAACTTTGCCATGCCGACCATTCGCCATTTTGCCTGCGCCCAACATTTGGAAACGGGCTGCGTGTTGCAGCACAAGAAACTTTCATTCGCCCAATCGCAGTTTGCACAGCCGATGATTGTGCGCGTGTTGCATGGGCGCAAAACGCTGCGCTACACGGGCGGCGAATTTATTGCCACGGCGGGGCAATGGCTGTTGATTGTGGGCGGGCAGTCGTTTGATGTGCTGAATGAGCCTGATGGGGCGCAGGGTTATCGCTCGGAATGGCTGATGCTGGGCGATGAATGGGTGGCGCAGTTTTTTGCGCAACAGCCCTCGCGCGAAACCTTGGATTTGGCGCGGGTGCTACGCCCTGATGCGGCGTGGAACGAAGCGCTTTCTCGCGTGATACACGGCGTGCAGGCGCGGCTGCCTGAAACGGTTTTGGCAGCGCGGACAATGGAACTGCTGGCTTGGCTGGCGCAAGCCGGGACGGTGTTCAACCCGCATTCGGCGCAGCGTTTAAGCAAGCAGATACGCCAACTGATTGCGCGGGATACCACAATCAACTGGCGGATAACGGATGTGGCGCAGCGGCTGGGCATGAGCGAGGCAACGCTGCGACGGCAGCTGGCAAGCGAAGGCGCGTCTTTCCGCGAACTGTTGAGCAACATCAAAATGATGCGCGCCCTCACGCTGTTGCAAACGTCGCCGTTGGGCGTGGCGCAGGTGGCGTATGCAGTGGGCTATGAAAGCCCTGCGCGGTTTGCGGCGAAGTTTCGCGCGCATTTTGGCTGCACGCCAAGCGATGTGCGCAAGGCAGCCTGAAAACATTTTTTAGCGGCGCGTTTTAGCTTCGCTCGTTTTCAGGCTGCCTCAAATGCCAAAGGACGCATCTTACTGCGTCCTCTTTGCTGCTTCATCAAACTGCTATCGCGCTTGGCGCACGGTAACTTTGGCTTTGCCCAGCGCGTGTGCGTTGGCGAAAAAGCCCACCAGCGCGGGCGTGGCGTCGGCGGTGATATTGGGCAAGGTTGCCACATCCACGGCGGTAACGGTGATTTCATAGCGGTGGTTTTGCCCTTTGGGCGGACACGCGCCCATAAAGCCTGCTGTGCCGCCATCGGTGCGCGTTTGCAGCGCGCCTTGCGGCAAAGGTTGGTTTTCAGGCAGCGTATGCACATGGGCGGGGATATTGGCGACCACCCAGTGCATCCAGCCCAAGCCTGTGGGCGCGTCTTTGTCGTACATCGTCAGCACGAAACTTTTTGTGCCTTTGGGCGCATTTTTCCACGAAATAGTGGGCGCGATATTGCCGCCTGTACAGCCAAAACCATAGGCTTCGCTTAACACATGGCGTTGGGCAAAATGCCCGTTTTGCAAGCCGCCCACTTGCACGGTAAATTTATCTTCCGCGGCAGCTGTGATGGGAAGCGCGGTCAAACCCATCAGCACAGCAAGATAGAATCCTGTTTTCATAGTGTTTTCCTTATTGGAGCATGATTAAAAACGCGGATTATAAGGATGAGCGATGCGCCGCATGATGCGGAAACGTGCAAATATTGTGCGGATTTGGGCAGCCTGAAACGAGTAATAACGTTTTCAGGCTGCCTTATAGGATGACCCCACATTGAGGCAGCCTGAAAACGGATTGCCCGCGTTTAAACAGCGGACAGTGGCAGTTTAGCGGATTGAAGCGTGGGCAGGGCGGCGCAACGCCATGAAAAAGGGGAACAAACTGGACTGTTTGAGGCAGCTTGAAACAGGCAATAGCATTTTCAGGCTGCCTATCGCGCACAAAAAACCGCAAACGCCCAAGCATTTGCGGTTTCGTGTTTGTTCAAATCAATCTTCGTAACGCTTAAACACCAGCGTGCCGTTGGTGCCGCCGAAGCCGAACGAGCTGGATGCTGCCACGCGGATATCGGCTTTGCGCGCTGCGTTGGCGCAGTAATCCAAATCGCAGCCGGCTTCAAAGTCTTGGTTTACAAGGTTGATGGTGGGCGGGGCGATTTGGTCGCGAATCGCCAACACGCTGTAAACGGCTTCCACGCCGCCTGCTGCGCCGAGCAAATGCCCCGTCATGGATTTGGTGGAGCTGATGAGCACTTTTTTCGCGTGTTCGCCCAACACGGCTTTAATCGCGTTGGTTTCGTTGGCATCGCCCAATGGCGTGGACGTGCCGTGCGCGTTGATGTAGTCCACTTCGCTGGCTTGCAGCTTGGCATCTTTGAACGCGCGGGATAACGCCAGCGCGGGGCCTTCCATATTGGGTGCGGTGATGTGGTAGGCATCGGAGCTTGCGCCAAAACCCACGATTTCGGCGTAAATGGTTGCACCGCGCCGTTTGGCGTGTTCCAGCTCTTCCAGCACCAACACGCCTGCGCCTTCGCCCATCACAAAACCATCGCGGTCTTTGTCCCACGGGCGGGAAGCGGCGGCGGGGTCGTCGTTGCGGGTGGACAGAGCTTTCATGGCGGCAAATCCGCCGATGCCCAGTGTGCACACTGCGCCTTCTGCGCCGCCCGCAATCATCACATCGGCATCGCCGTATTGAATCATCCGCATGGAATCGCCGATGGCGTGCGCGCTGGTGGTGCAGGCGGATACCATACCGTAGCTGGGGCCGCGATAGCCTTTTAGGATGGTAACGTGCCCCGCAATCAGGTTAATCAGCGAGCTGGGGATGAAAAAGGGGTTGATTTTGCGCGCGCCGCCTGCGGCAACGGTGTTGGCGGTGGCTTCAATGGCGGGCAAACCACCGATGCCTGAGCCAATGTTTACGCCCACGCGGTCTTTATCCAACTCGGCAAACTCGTCCAAACGGGCGTCAGCGATGGCTTGCATCGCACCTGCGATGCCGTAGTGGATAAAGGCATCCATGCGACGGGCTTCTTTGGGGGGGATGTATTGGGTTACATCAAAATCTTTTACTTCGCCTGCGATTTGGCAGGCGATGTCGGAAGCGTCAAATCGGGTGATTTTGCCGATGCCGCTTTTGCCTGCCAGCAGGTTTTGCCACGCGCTGGGCACGTCATTGCCCACGGGCGATACTTGTCCTAAACCTGTGATAACAACGCGTCGTTGAGTCATGGGGTTCTCTTCTTGTAATGTGGGGTTAGCCAAACAGCCCCTGATTTGGGCAGGGCTGCCTGAAAATCAGAGGCTGTTTTGCCAAAAATGGCTTACGCTTGTTTTGAATTAACGTAATCAATCGCAGCTTGAACGGTGGTCAGTTTTTCTGCGTCTTCATCGGGGATTTCGCAGCCGAAGGCTTCTTCCAAAGCCATCACCAGTTCTACGGTGTCCAGCGAATCTGCGCCCAAGTCGTCTTGGAATGATGATTCGTTTTTCACTTCGCTTTCGGCTACGCCTAATTGCTCGGCTACGATGCTTTTCACTTTTTGTTCAATTGACATTATGTTCGTCCTTAAAAAATGCCTTGCGGCGGTTTGAATAAATCTCTATCAAGTTGTATAGAGTGGTTTCTCTAGTTTTGAGTTTGCGAATTTTAACCGCTTTTTTGCTGTTTTGACTACTCTTTACATGAAAATTCGTGCAAAGGGTTTTCAGGCTGCCTATTTGGGTTCGTCAATGGGAACGTAGCCTTGCACTTGGTCTGCGCCGTCGCCGAAAAAGTAGCTTTCCATTTGTTGCGCCAGATATTCGCGGGCGCGCGGGTCGGCGAGGCTGAGGCGGTTTTCGTTGATGAGCATGGTTTGGTGGCGCGTCCATGCGTCCCATGCTTCTTGGGAGACGTTTTCAAAAATGCGTTTGCCCAGTGCGTTGGGCAGCGGGGGGAATTTCATGCCTTCGGCTTCTTTGCCGAGCTTGACACATTGAACCATGCGGGCCATTTTGCTTTCCTTGTTGTGTGGTGTGAAACGGGCGGCATATTAGCAAATTTCAGGCTGTCTGAATAGTTAAGCACCTGTTCTCAGGCAGCCTGAAAAGGGTTATTTGAACCACGATGCCAGTTTGCCGAAAAAGCCTTTGCCTTGGGCTTCGGCGGCGGCGTTGCCTGATGCGCTGCCTGCGGCGGGGTTGCCGTCTGCTGCGGTTTTGCGGGCTACGGCGAGGGCGGCAAAGGTTTGGGCAACAGGCATGATTTCTATGGCGTTCACGTTCATGTGTTCGGGGCATTGGTAGAGCCATAGCGCGGTGCGGGCGATGTCTTCGGCGCGGATGTAATCCACGTTTTCATATAATTGGTTTACACGCGCTTCGTCGCCTTTGAAGCGGACGTTGGAAAATTCGGTGCCGCCGCACAAGCCCGGTTCTATGTTGGTGATGCGGATGTTTTTGCCGGCCAAATCGGCGCGCAGGTTGAGGCTGAATTGGCGCACGAAGGCTTTGGTTGCGCCGTACACGTTGCCGCCTGCGTAGGGGTAGGTGCCTGCGATGGAACCGATGTTGATGATGTAGCCTCGGTTGCGCTCCACCATGTGCGGCAACACTTGGCGGGTGAGGTAAATCAGCCCGAGCACGTTGGTTTGCACCATGGTTTCCCAGTCTTCAAAGCTGGCTTGGTGGGCAGGGTCTAGCCCGAGCGCCAGCCCTGCGTTGTTAATCAGGCAGTCTATGCTGTGGAAGGCTTCGGGAAGCTGGGCAAGGCTGGCGAGGGCGATATTGACGGAATTTTTGTCGCCCACGTCCATTTCTAGCGGCTGGAACATAAAGCCGAGCTCGTTTTGCAACTCGGCGAGTTTGTCTGCGCGGCGGGCTGCGCCGATAACGGGATAACCCGCTTGCACGAATGCACGGCACATGGCTGCGCCGAAGCCTGCGGATGCGCCTGTAATCAGAATGGCCATGATGTTTTGTCCTTTCTTGGGTGGTGGGGTATGATTTGGTTCATTTTAATGGTTTTCAGGCTGCCTTGATATAGTGTTCGGCAGCCTGAAAACGGGTTTGCAAGGATGAAGCGTTATGGCAAAACAAAAACCTGCTTTTGCGGTTACTTGGGCGTGGCTGTGGCAACGCCCTGTGTGTTTCGTTGGATTTGGCTTTGGCACGGGGCTTGCGCCCAAAGCCCCTGGCACGGTGGGCACGCTGCCTGCGGTGTTTATTGCGGGGCTGCTGTTGGGCTGCGGCATGAGCAAGCTGGCGTTGGGCTTGCTGTGCATTGCTTTGTTTTTTATTGGCATTTGGATTTGCAACGTAACCGAACGTGCGCTGGGCGTGCATGATTATGGCGGGATTGTGTGGGATGAGATTGTGGCGATGATGCTGATTTATGCGTGCGTGCCGCAGGGTTTGGGCTGGTGGACGATTGCGTTTGCGGTGTTTCGCTTTTTTGATGCGGTGAAACCGCCGCCGATTAAGTGGTTTGACCAGCGCGTGAGCGGCGGATTGGGCGTGATGCTGGATGATTTAATTGCGGCGGTGTTTAGCATTGCGGTGGTTTGGGTGTTGGTTTGGCTGTATTGATGGAGGCAGCCTGAAACGTGGTTCACACAGGATTGAGGCAGCCTGAAACATGGTTTTATCGGTTTTCAGGCTGCCTATTGTGATGCGAACGGTTGTATTCGTTTGCATTCAAGTAAACAAAGGGTGGCGGATAACCGCGCCCTGTTCTTCATAATATTTAGAGCGATTTGCCATGACGGAAAGCATTATTGAACTGCGCCATTTGCGCACTTTGCTGGCGTTAGAGGAAACGGGCAGCGTTTCGCTGGCGGCGCAGCGGGTGTTTTTAACGCAATCGGCGTTGTCGCACCAGCTTCGCGCGTTGGAAATTTATTTTGACGCGCCGCTGTTTGAGCGCAAAACCTCGCCGATTCGTTTTACGCCAGCGGGCGAGCGATTATTGAAGCTGGGACATGAATTGCTGCCGCGCGTGGCGGCGGCGGAGCGGGATTTGATGCAGATTGTGCAAGGCGAGGCGGGCGAATTGCGCATTGCAGTGGAATGCCACACTTGCTTTGATTGGCTGATGCCCGCGATGGGCGTGTTTCGCCCGCAATGGCCGCAGGTGGAGTTGGATATTGTGTCGGGCTTTCAGGCCGACCCCGTTGCGCTGCTGTTATCCCATCGCGCGGATTTTGCTATTGTGTCGGAAGCCGCGCCGCAAGCGGGGGTGGCGTATCAGCCGCTGTTTGCTTATGAAATGGTGGGCATTTGCGCGCCCGACCATCCGCTTGCCAACAAACCTGTGTGGCAGGCGGAGGATTTTGCGGATGAAACGCTGATTGCCTACCCCGTGCCCGATGATATGCTGGATTTGCTGAAAAAAGTACTGCTGCCGCGCGGCATCCACCCCAAGCGGCGCAACAGCGAGCTGACGATTACCATTGTACAACTGGTTGCCAGCAAGCGCGGCATTGCGGCGTTGCCTTATTGGGCGGTGATGCCTTATGTGGAGAAAAATTATGTGGTGCATCGCCCGATTGGTGAGCAGCCTTTGCAAAGCGAGCTTTACGCCGCGATGCGCGAGGAAGACAGCGAGCGTGCTTATATCAACGATTTTTGCACGATTATTCGGCAAGAGAGCTTTGCTAATTTGCCTGCGTTGAGCGTGTTGGCGATGTGAGGGGGTGGGTTTCGTTTCAGGCTGCCTTTGGGGAATGGCAAAGGCAGCCTGAAAAACAAAACCGCTTGGTGTTTTGCCACGCGGTTTTTTGTTGAGATGATTGGATTTCAGGCTGCCTAATCCCACCACACTCGTTTAATGCTGCCATCCTCTCCCCTACGTCCAGCCGAACGTAGCATTCTTTTTTCGGAAACAAGCGTGCGCTTGTCCGACGACGCACGAAGTGCGGCTAGTTCGCACGCGCCGAAAAAAGGATGCAGCCTTCGGGAAGTTTGGCGTAGCCAAACCTGCACGTCGGGGTCGCCTTTCTTTTGCTTACTTTTCTTTGGCGAAGCAAAGAAAAGTAAGTGCCCCGCTGGCATGAGACGCATGGTTAAAACCACACCCAAAGCCAACCACAAAGCAGCAACCCAAAGCGTGGTGTGCGGCGCAACGCACGTTCTGGCAAATCCATTCTAGTTACGCTGAACTGAATTTCAGGCTGCCTTGTTTACATTCATCAAGGCAGCCTGAAACCCATTTCACCCACCACCCCCAAAGGCAGCCTGAAAATATTTCGGTATAATTTCCCCCTTTTCCATCCATTGCAAAACCCCCGTGAAAATCCTCATTTTAGGCTGCGGACAAGTCGGCTCCGCCATCGCCGAAGAACTCGCCGCCATGCCCAGCAACGATGTAACCATTGTGGACACCGATGAACAAGCCCTGAAAAACATCGCCAGCCGCTTGGATGTACAAACGCTGGTGGGCAACGCCGCCTCGCCCGTTATCTTGGAACAGGCCGGCGCGCCCGACACCGATATGCTGCTCGCGCTCACCCGCAGCGACGAAACCAACCTCGTTGCCTGCAAACTCGCCGCCACGCTGTTCAACATCCCCCAGCGCATCGCCCGCGTGCGCAATTCCGCCTACCAAGAATACGGTGAAACCGATCAAGACCCCGACACCCTATCCGCCAGCCTCAAAGCCTTTGACATCACCGATTCCATCCACCCCGAGCATCTGCTCACCGAACACGTCGCAGGCTTGTTGAGCTATGTGCGCGCCCTGCAAGTGCTGCCCTTTGCCCACGACAAAGTGCGCATGGTGGTCGCCGAAGCCAAAGCCGAAGACTGGCTGGTGGGCAAAAGCCTCGTGCAAATCAACGCCCAGCTGGGCGAAACCCTCGACTGCCAAATCTCCGCCATCTACCGCAACACGCGCCTGATTGTGCCACAGCCTGAAACCGTCATCGAAGAAGGCGACGAAATCGCCTTTATGGTTGATTCCAAACACATGGCGGCGGTGATGTATGTGCTGTTTGAATACAACCAATCCAATCATCGCGTGATGATTGCGGGCGGCGGCAATGTAGGCTTTCGGTTGGCGAAAAAAATGGAACACAAGTTCAACATCAAAATCATTGAAGAAGATGCCCAACGCGCCGAATGGCTTGCCGAGCAGCTAGACAACACGTTGGTATTGCACGGCTCTGCCACCGATGAAA
>CAUQDE010000045.1:0-9576 GCA_963516425.1 uncultured Kingella sp. | reverse complement strand
AAGTTGTCGCGCAGGTTGTCGTTTTCGCCGTCGAGCTGGAAGCCGAAGGTTTTTTGTACCGCCAAACCCAGTTCCAGCGCGTCAACCGAATCCAGCCCTAAGCCTTCGTCGCCGAACAGCGGCTCTTCGTTGCCGATGTCGGCGGGAGTGATGTCTTCCAGCGCAAGGCTGTCGATGATGAGTTGTTTGATTTGATGTTCTAAGTCGTTCATGTGGTTTTCCTTGTGAAATAGTCTTGCAGGTATTCATTGAGCCGTCTGGCGGCGATGGGTAAGGGTTTTTCGGCGAGCCAGTCTTGCGGGTTGATGTCGTCGCAGACGGTGATTTCGTAATGGATTTTGCGCAGCGGGATTTTGTACCACGGCTGCCCTTTTTTGAAGTTGGGCGGGTTCATTTTGATGACCACGGGCGTAATCACTTTGGCACTGCGCAAGCCGATGGATACCGCGCCACGGTGCATTTTGACCTGCCCGTCCCAACCCGTGCGCGTGCCTTCGGGGAAAATCAGCAGGCTCTGCCCGCTTTGGAACACGGCTTCGATTTCGTCCAGCATTTCCATGCTTTCGTCGTTGGGAATATAGCCTGCGGCGCGGATTTGGCTGCTCATGCTGGGGTTGCGCACCAAGTCTTTTTTCACCAGCACGTTTGGGTCGGGCGCGTGGCTCACCAGCAGCACCACATCTAATAAAGACGGATGGTTGGCGAGAATCAACTGCCCGCCGCGCCCGAGTTTTTCCGCGCCGCGGAAGGTTACGGACAACACGCCCGACCATTGCAGATAGCCGACAAAAAACCGCCACACGCGCCCAATCATGCGGCGGGCGGCAAGCTGGCGCGGCACATCGCCCCGGGTGGATTTGAGTGTGTAGGGCAAGAGGGCGATTTTGAACAGCACGCCTGCCACGCCGAACAGGATGAAACCCAGCATGGTGGCGAAAAAGCGGCGCAGTCTGTCTAAGCGTTTCATGCGCGTTTGTTCCAAATCCAGCGGCGGTTTTCGTATTGGCGCGTGTGTTTCAGGCTGCCTGAAAGCAGAAAGCGTATCCAGTCCAGCGCGCCGAAGTAGCTTTCAGGCTGCCTTGCGCTGTCGTCCGTTTCCAACGTCAGGCTGAAAGCGTCGCCGCGTTCGATGACCATCGCCAGCGCGTAGGCAAACGGCGCGCGTTCCGCCTCGACGAGATATTCGGTTTTCAAAGGGTCGTCCGCCACCACCAGCAGCACGCGCTCGATGCCGTCTGAAAACAGCGACACGGCTTCCGCCAACGCGCTTTCCAAACCGTCCGCACCCGTTGCCAGCGCGGTGTTTTCCTGCATTTCGCCGCGCTGAATTGCCCATTGCCCCGCCAGCGCGTTGTGTACCGACAAGCCGAACGATGTGGGTGATACGGTGTGGGTTTTCAGCAGCTCCGGCCACAATTCAAAGCTGCGGTTAATCTCGCCGTCGTGCGAGGCGTAAACCATCGGGCAGCCTGAAAACCGCTCCGCCAAATCCCAAGCCGCTTCGCACACCAACCGCGCCGCCGCGCCCAAACGCCGCCGCTGCATGGCGGGCAGAAACGCCAGCCCGGGCTTGTGTTCCGGCAGCGTTTGTGCGTCCAAGCGACCTGCCGCCCAATCGCACCATTGCTCCATAGTGGCAAGGCGGTTGGAAACGGCGTGCCACGCGGCGATATTGAATGAGAAAGTGCAGGTGGTGGGCATGGCGGAGTTGCTCTGTCGGCAGTGAAGTTGCCAAGTTGGTCATGCCGCCATTTTAACCTATATTAACAAATTTAAGAACCTGTGAATTCACGGTCAATGGCGCGGAGTGCGCAGGCAAATTGCCTGAATACCGTTGCTGCGCCTAAGCAGGCGCGCCCAAAGCCCCGCTATCCATATATAATTCTGCTTTCCCTGTTTTTTTCAGACGACTTTTGCCGATTTATGAACCGACTGACCTGCCCCATTGAAAACCCCGCCTTCCTGCTGCCGCACAGCGGACACATGGTTTTAATCGACCGCGTAACCGAACACCGCGCCGATTTTGTGCGCGTAGAAGCCCATATCGGCGAGAAACACATCCTGCTGCAAAACGGCGTGCTGCCGACCACCATGGGCATGGAAATCATGGCGCAGGCGATTGGCGCGTTTGCGGGCATACAGGCATTGGGCGCGGGCGAAGAAGTGAAGCTCGGTTTTCTGCTGGGCACGCGCAAACTCAACCTGTTTGCCGACCATATCCCGGTCGGCACAACACTCGCCGCCACCGCGCACCTTTCCACGCAAGACCCAAGCGGCATGGGCGTGTTTGACTGCGAACTGCACTGGATTGATGCGCCTGACGATGTGCGCGGCATGCTGCCGCAAGACGGGCTGCTGGCGCAGGCGGCGTTGAATGTTTACAGCCCGAAAGACGGGAAGGTGGTTTGATGATGGTTTTCAGGCTGCCTGATGTGTAGAAAACCCTAGCATTGTTTATACAACAGGTTGAAAAAGAATGTTTGCCACTACTCAAAGCGCGTATCCTTTCAGGCTGCCATAAGGCCTTACCGCATCGTAGCGATGCACAAAGCAATATGGCTCCTTCTTCTGGTGTTTTGGGTTGAAACCTTTACAAAACGCCAACGGCAGCCTGAAAACGCCCCCACCCGTTTTCAGGCTGCCTAACTGTTGCGCTTCCCCATCAATCCGCCGCCGCCACCGCTTAATCAGCAGCCTGAAAACGCAATCAATGCTAAAATTTGCCCATCCAAAAATCGCCCCAAAAAAGGCAACGAAATCATGGCAAAACAATACGATGTCGTCATCATCGGCGCAGGGCCCGCAGGCTCGGTTGCCGCCCTGCTGCTCAGGCAGCAAGGGTTCAGCGTCTGCGTGATTGAAAAGCAACATTTCCCGCGCTACGTTGTCGGCGAAAGCCTGCTGCCGCTGGGCATGGACGTATTGGAAGAAGCAGGCGTGCTGCACATCATCGAAAACGAACCCTTCCAGCTTAAAAACGGCATCGCGTTCACTTATCAAAACCACTACACCGCCTTTGATTTCCGCCACAAACACGGCAAAGGCAAAAGTTTCGCCCTGCAAGTGGACCGCGCCCGCTTTGACCACCTGCTCATCCTGCAAGCGCAACAACACGGCGCAGATGTTCACTTTGGCGAAACCGTTATCAGCATGGACAACAGCGCCGACCCCGTGCAGCTCAAAATCCAACAAAACAGCGGCATCCAATACGACCTGCATGCCCGTTTTGTGCTGGATGCCAGCGGTTACTTCCGCGCCGTGCCCCGCCTGCTCGGCTGGGAAATCACCCAAGGCATCACGCAACATAACGTCTATCACACCCAAATAAACGACCGCATCGCCCACCCCAAATTTGACCGCAACAAAAACCTTATCGCCGTGCACCCCGAATACCGCGATATTTGGATGTGGTTGATTCCATTGGACAACCAACGCAGCTCCGTAGGGCTGGTGGGGCAAGCCAAATATTTCAAACAAGCCGAAGACAAAGCAGGCAAGTTGCTCGGCGCATCCGAATTGCTGAAAAAATATTTCAGCGAAGTCCCCCTGTTCCAAAAAATCATGCCCCAAGCCGAATGGGATAACGGCTTCCCCTTCCACTACATCCCCTCCTATTCCGCAGACGTTCAAGCCAACCACGGTAACGGCTTTGCCCTGCTCGGCAACGCCGCAGGCTTTTTAGACCCCGTGTTCTCATCAGGCATCAGCAGCGCCATGTATTCCGCCAAACTCGCCGTAGAAGTGCTCACACGCCAGCTCAACGGCGAAAAAGTAGATTGGCAAAGCGAATACGCCAGTCGCCAAGGCTACGGCGCGCAAGTGTTCAAAACCAGCATAGACAACTGGTACAACGGCTCGCTGCAAGACTGGGTGTTCAACCCCTCGCACAGCCCCGAATCACGCGAAATGCTGTGCGCCGTGCTCGCAGGCTACGCATGGGACAGCAGCAACCCCTATGTGCGCGATGCCCAGCTTGCCTAATCCAGCGGATAAGCCAAAGGCAGCCTGAAAATCAAAATGGAGCGATGACGGCTCGTCGCCAAATGGCGTATTTAAGATTCTACGTAGGTTCCAACCAATACCCAAAAGGCAGCCTGAAACGAATATTTCCCGTTTCAGGCTGCCTTTTAACATTCTTTATTCTTTGCCAGTGCAGGCGTTTCGCCGCCTACCACGAGCAGGGGCAAGCCCCTGCACCCCACCGCAGCCCACCCATCCGCTGTTCCATTAAGCCATCCTAAAAGGCCGCCTGAAAAAAACCGCGTGGCGTTCAACCATGCGGTTTTTTACTGAATCGCACGAGTAGGGTGTGTGCCGCAGGCACGCACGCGGGCTCAGGTTAAGATTTTGCCAACCGCGTGCGTGGCAAAGCCACACACTCTACATCAATTTAATCAAACATTTCGTTACGATAAAAAGGCAGCCTTGCCCCTTTGTCCAAATCTTTGATTTGGTAACAAAGGGGTATGCCGCAGCGCAACGCGCTAGGCAGAAAACACCACTCTATCCATTTTCAGGCTGCCTTTATCA
Source organism: uncultured Kingella sp. (assembly GCA_963516425.1). GTDB lineage: Bacteria > Pseudomonadota > Gammaproteobacteria > Burkholderiales > Neisseriaceae > Kingella_B. The sequence goes on along the minus strand of CAUQDE010000045.1, from coordinate 5,046 downwards.
TGCCCCAATCAATGCGCCTGATGCGACGTGTCATACACAATCTTATCCGTCCACGCCATCGCAATCGCCGACAGCAAAAACGCCAAATGCAGCAGCAGTTGCCACATCATCTGCTGTTCAGGCAGCCGCCCCGCGTTGATAAACGTTTGCAGTAAATGAATCGACGAAATGCTGATAATCGCCATAGACAGCTTTACTTTCAACACCGACGCATTCACATGGTTGAGCCATTCGGGCTGGTCGGGGTGGTTGTCCACATTCAAGCGCGACACAAACGTTTCATAGCCGCCAATCAGCACCATCACCAGCAAATTGGCAATCATCACTACATCAATCAGATTCAGCACCGCCAGCATCACGGTGGATTCGTCCATAGTGTTCAAATTGGTGATTAAGCTCCACAACAGCTTGATAAATTTATAAGAATAAATCGCTTGCACCACAATCAAGCCCAGATAAATGGGCAGTTGCAGCCAGCGGCTGGCGAAAATCAGCGCGGCAAGAACATTGCGGCGAGTAGGTTGTGTAGAAATGGGGGGGGCATGTTGTTATGGGTACGATAAAGGTTAATCAAACTCAGGCTGCATCCAAAACACAGGCAGCCTGAAAACGATTTTCAGGCTGCCTAATCGGGTAATGGCAAAGAAAACGTTATTTGCTCATTTTCAATTTTTGCCACAACGCGGTGGTTTGTTTTTTCGCTTCATCCGACATTTGCGGCATCACAAAGCCGTCTGCCATATCTTGCGCCGTTGGGAAAATGGAGCGGGTTTCCACCAGTTTTTTGTCCATTTTCTCGCGCGCGGGCAGGCTGGCGGGGGCGAAGGTTACCGCAGCGCCGTTTTTAGCCGCCACTTCGGGGTCAAGCGTGTAGTTGATGTATTTATGCGCGTTGGCAACGTTTTTCGCATCTTTGGGAATCACCCAAGATTCCACCCAAAAGCCCATGCCTTTGGGGGTGAGTACTTCGATGCCCACATTATTTTTCACTTCTTCGCTGCGCGCTTTGGCAAGGTTCAAGTCGCCGCCGTTACCTGCCACCAAGCAGATGTCGCCGCGCGCCAATTCGTCGATATACGATGCGCTGAACCGTTTCACATCGGGGCGGATGGCTTGCAACACGGCGGCTGCGGCTTCAATGTCGGCGGGGTTGCTGCCTTTGGGGTCTTTGCCAAGATAGTTCAACACGATGGGGAACATTTCGCTGGGCGTGTCCCACAGCGCGATGCCGCAAGATTTGAGCTTGTGCGTGTATTCGGGTTTAAACATCAAATCCCATGCGTTGTCGGGCAATTTGCCGCCAAGCAATTCTTTGCCTTTGGCGGTAATCGCCAAGGTGTTGGCGCCTGAAAAATAAGGAACGGCGTATTCATTACCAGGGTCGGCTTGTTCCAGCAATTTCAGCAGGGCTGGGTCAATGTTTTTGTAGTTAGGGATTTGGGATTTGTCAATTTTCTGATAAGCACCCGCTTTGATTTGGCGGGGCAAAAATGCGATACCGGGCACGCCTAAATCGTAGCCTGATTTGCCGGTGAGCATTTTGGCTTCTAGGGTTTCGTTGTTTTCGTAGAGGTCGTAGGTTAAATCGAGGTTGTTGGCTTTTTTGAAGTCTTCAACGGTGGATTCGTCCACATAGTTTGACCAGTTGTAGATATTGAGCGCGTTGGTAGCGGGCGCGCTGGCTGTTGGGGCTGCGCCTGATGCGTTGGCGTTTTGCGCCGGGGCGTTGTTGTTTTCGCCGCCGCAGGCAGCCAAGGCCAGCAATAGCACGGTGCTTAACAGTGTTTTCTTCATTATCTTATCTTCTCGTTAAAAGTGGTTAAAAAAGGAAGTGGCATTGTAAAGGCATTGTTCTTAAAATTCAATCGGTTTTGATGCGGATACGGGATTTTCAGGCTGCCTGTGTGGTTGTGTAATATTGTCTAACGCGGTAAACTTGCTGGCTTAATTGAATAAAACAATCAAAACCATGAAATCAGCCTTTGATTTGAAATCTGCCCGCTTGGAAGCCTTAACGCTGCGTTTGTTTACGGCGGATTTGGCGGAGATTGCCGCGCTGCTGGACGAAAAAGCGGCGCAATATGCCCAGTTTGCCCATATGCCGTTTGTTTTGGATGCCACGCATTTGAAACGGGCGGATGAGCTGGATTGGGCGGCGTTGGTGGCTTTGTTTGCGGCGCGCGATTGGCGCGTGGTGGCGTTGAAGCATGCCAAGAAAGATTGGTCGGCGCTGGCGAAAACGGCGGGTTTGCTGTGGTTGGACGATGGCAAAAAAGCCAATAGGCAGCCTGAAAACAAGGCGGATGACGCGGCTGCGGCAGATGCCGGGCAGCCTGAAAACGCCCGTACCGCGCAAGCCGGCGAAACCGCAAATGAATCCACTGCGGCAACCGCCAAAGCAGACGGCACCGCCGCGCAGCCTGAAACGCAGGTTGCCGCGCGCAAAACGGTGGTGGTTACTTCGCCCGTGCGCACGGGGCAGCAGGTTTACGCCGAGCAGGCGGATTTGGTGGTGCTGGGCGTGGTGAGCGAGGGTGCGGAGATTATCGCCGACGGCAATATCCATGTGTATGCGCCGATGCGCGGGCGGGCGTTGGCAGGCGAATCAGGCGACAAGAGCGCGCGGATTTTCTTGCAATCCATGCAGGCGGAATTGGTTTCCATTGCGGGCATTTACCGCGTGTTTGAACAGGATTTGCCGCCGTCTTTGCACAAAAAGGCGGTGCAGATTGAATTGCAGGAAGATGAGCGTTTGGCGATTTTTGCGATTAACGCCAATTAGCATCGCATTATTCGTTAGAGGCAGCCTGAAAACTAGGTTGAGCAAGCGGTTTGGGCAATATGGTTTTCAGGCTGCCTCTGGTTAAACGAAAAACTGATTTTCAGGCTGCCTCAAAGCCATTGTTTTCAGGCTGCCTATCCTTTTCCCATCACTATCTAATCTGAAAGAGAGTATTCAAAGTGGCAAAAATTATTGTGGTTACATCGGGCAAAGGCGGCGTGGGCAAAACCACCACGTCCGCCAGCATCGCAACGGGTTTAGCGTTGCAAGGACACAAAACCTGCGTGATTGACTTTGACGTGGGCCTGCGCAATCTGGATTTGATTATGGGCTGCGAGCGGCGTGTGGTGTATGACTTGGTGAATGTGATTCAAGGCGAGGCCACCGCCATCCAAGCCCTGATTAAAGACAAGCATTGCGAAAACCTGTTTATTTTGCCCGCTTCGCAAACCCGCGATAAAGACGCGCTCACCAAAGAGGGCGTGGGCAAAGTGTTGAAAGAATTGGTGACCAATCTGAACTTTGAATTTGTGGTGTGCGATTCGCCCGCGGGCATTGAAACGGGCGCGCTGATGGCGCTGTATTTTGCCGATGAAGCAATCATCACCACCAACCCCGAAGTTTCTTCCGTGCGCGACTCCGACCGCATCTTGGGCATTTTGCAAAGCAAATCGCGCAAAGCCGAGCGCGGCGAAGCGGTGAAAGAGCATCTGCTGATTACGCGCTATTCGCCCGAACGCGTGGCGAAAGGCGAGATGCTGTCGGTGCAAGACATTCAGGATATTTTGCGCATTCCGTTGATTGGCGTGATTCCCGAATCGCAAAACGTGTTGCAAGCGTCTAACGCGGGCGAGCCCGTTATCCATCAAAACGATGCCGTTGCCGCGCAGGCGTATCAGGATGTGGTGGCGCGCTTGCTGGGCGAAAACCGCGAAATCCGTTTCTTGGAAGCCGAGAAAAAAGGCTTTTTCAAGAAATTGTTTGGGGGGTAAGCCATGTCGTTGATTGACCGTTTGTTTGGCAGAAAGCCGCAAAGCGCATCGCTGGCGCGCGACCGTTTGCAAATCATCATCACGCAGGAGCGCGCCAACCGCGAAACCGCCAGAACGCCCGATTATTTGCCCACGCTGCAAAAAGAGCTGCTGGAAGTGTTGTCTAAGTATGTGAAGATTGAACTTGACGACATCAACATCACGCGCGAAGAGCAAGACGGCGTGGAAATGTTGGCATTAAACATCACGCTGCCCGAAACCAAACCCAACGGGCAAGGGCAGCCTGAAAAACAAAAGGATAAGGCATGACTTTAACCGAGTTGCGCTACATCGTTGCTGTGGCGCAGGAAAAGCATTTCGGGCGCGCCGCGCAACGCTGCCATGTGAGCCAGCCCACGCTTTCCATCGCCATCAAAAAGCTGGAAGAAGAGCTGGGCTTGTCGCTGTTTGACCGCAGCAGCAACGAAGTGATGACCACCAATTCGGGCGCGCGCATTGTGGCGCAGGCGCGGCGCGTGCTGGACGAGGCGGAGGTGATTCGCTATCTGGCAAACGAGGAACAAAGCCAGCTGGAAGGCAATTTTAAGCTGGGCTTGATTTTCACCGTTGCGCCGTATTTGCTGCCCAAGCTGATTTTATCCATGCGCCAAGTTGCGCCCAAAATGCCGCTGATGCTGGAAGAGAACTACACCGCCGCGCTCACCGAAATGCTCAAACGCGCCGATGTGGATGCGATTGTGGTTGCCGAGCCGTATGCGGAAACGGGCGTGGAAACGATTCCGCTGTATGACGAGCCATTTTTTGTGATTGTGCCCAAGGGGCATCGCTTTGAAGAGCTGGATGCGGTTTCCACCAAAGACATCGCCGAAGAAAATGTGTTGCTGCTCACCGAGGGCAACTGCATGCGCGACCAAGTGCTGGGCTCGTGCAGCGAATTGGCGGCAAAACAGCGCGTGGCGGGGTTGGCAAACACGCTGCAAGGCAGCTCGCTGAACACGATTCGCCACATGGTTGCCAGCGGCTTGGGCATCAGCGTGTTGCCGTCCACCGCGCTCACGGACAACGACCATTTGCTGTTTTCCATTGTGCCGTTTGAAGCGCCCGCGCCCAGCCGCCGCATTGTGCTGGCGTATCGCCGCAATTTTGTGCGCCCGCAGGCTTTGGCGGCGATTGCGCAGGCGGTTAAGTTGGCGCAGTTGGCTGGGGTTACTTTTGTGGATTGATGGGCTGAAACCTTTGCCAAACCATAGAGGCAGCCTGAAAACTAAAAAT
>CAUQDE010000044.1:0-9619 GCA_963516425.1 uncultured Kingella sp. | reverse complement strand
GCAGGCTTATTTCTCTCAACCTGTTGTGTAAACAACGCGGTTAATTTCTACACATCATCAGCGCATGGAACACGGGCAAACCTTGGAACAGCGCATGCAGCGCGACCGCGAACAAATGGGGCAACGCTCGCGCCAATTCGAGCGCAACGACCGCACCGAGCAACGCTTCGGCTACCAAGAGCGCACTTCCCGACACGGCAGCTACACCCGCATCCGCGTGCCCAGCCCTTGGCGCGATTAACCCACAGATAAAAGGCAGCCTGAAACGCACATTTAGCCGTTTCAGGCTGCCTTTTGCCGCGCCGGCACAAACCTTGCCAACCATATCTGTTTATCATGCCTGCCCGCCCTGTTGTGTTAATCAAACATCAGGCAGCCTGAAACCGTTAAAAAAGCGTTTCAGGCTGCCTTTTTTGTTAAAATCCGTTTACGTTCAAAGCAGCAGCCAACCAACCCATCGGGCAGCCATGCCCGAATTTTCATGCGCCGGCTTCCCGTTTTCAGACTGCCTGAAACGTAAATCTTTGTTTGCATCCCGTAAAATCACTTGACTTCACCATTAGGAACATAATCGTGCCAACCAATCAACCAACGCAGCGCATAGCCTACCCCGCTGATTACATCCCCTACCCCATCCGCGCCCAAATCACTCAAATAGACCCTAAACTGGATGTCTTTTGGCAGCAACACCTGCAAGAAGTGTTCGCCACGCTCTCGCCGCAAGACCGCAACAATGTTATCCAGCAGCTATTAAGCCGCATGGGCATCACATGGCACGCCGAAGCCAAAAAATTCATCTTTCAAGATTCCGCCGAGCAAACCTTTGAGCAATTTGTCGCCAGCATTCCCGCCAAGCTCAAAACCGTCAAAATTCTGGGCGTAAACATTCAAAACAGCATGGAAAAGCTGCGCAGCTATGCCGAAGCCGTCAAAATTGCCGATTTTTTAGAAAATATTTTGGAACAAATTGCCGAAACCAACACCCGTGGCGATTTGGAACAACAAAAATGGAAACAAAAGCTGCACAGCGCGTTTATCTACGCCGCTGCCGATGAAATCCGCCGCAAAAAAGAGCTTATCCTGCCCGAAAACGCCCTCAAGCTGCACACCAACGCGGTTAAAGTCTTTATCAACGAAATTTATCTGAAACAACAACTGCTGGGCTTTTGGTTTAAAACCATGCGCAACCGCCAGCTTGCCGAATCGCCCGTTCCCCTTATCAACGATTTTCTGCGCCAAGAACAGCGCACGCGCCAGCTTGAAATCATCCGCGCATCCAGCTATTGGTTTGTGGTCGCGCCTATGGTGGCATACGGCGCAAATCCGTTCACCATCCGCCGCTTTTTGCAAGAAGACCACCTATACGGCGGCACTTTGCTGCTCAACGGCACAGCGGTAAACAACGCGCTGCTGCAAAGCGATAATCCGCAAGTGGATGCCGCTTTTCGCAAGCAAATCAACTTCATCATCACCATCAGCGGCAATGTGCGCCAAGTGATTATGGATTTTATGGACGAGCTGGACGCGTTCCACGAAAACACCTTAATCCCGCTGCTGTTTGCGCCGTTTGATGCCACATCGGGCAGCGTGAAAAAAGAAGTGGACAAGCGGCTGTCGCAATACGCCATTGAGCTGAAAACAGGCATTTTGCAACCGTTTACCGATATGATTCGCCGCCTGCCCAACTGCGAAGAAGAGTTTGACTACCTGTATATCAGCATGCGCCAGCTTTTTGCCAGCATCATCGGCGCGTTCCAAGACTTTCAAACCCAGCCTGCGCTGCTGATGAACGACCACGCCGAGGAGCTGTTTGGGCAACTGGTTGCCTATGCCACCTTCCTAGAAAAACGCCGCGCCGATGTGTTCGCCCAGCTTGAATGGGATGCTTGGCAAGCAAACCACGCCAAAATCCGCGCCTTCCCGCACTACGCCCATGCCGTTGCCCAAGACCATATTAAGGAATACCGCAAACGCCAAGCTGCAATTGAAGCGCAGCAAAAATTGGTGGATAAACCCGAGGGCTTGCTGGATAAGCTGTTCAAACGCAAAGCCAAGCAAATGGAAAAATTGGAAGAATTGCGGATGGAACGCAATCGCCTGCTGTTTGCCGCCTACGACAAGCTGATTAAGCTGCCCGATGAGGTCAAAGAACAAGTGGTGCACATGGAGTTTGACACTCAAATCATCCACCGCAGCAACAGCCGCAGCTATGCCTATCCCAACGGCGAAAACGGCATTTCCGAGCTGCCGATTATTTTCAGACTGCCTGAAAACCGCGCCGAGCTAGATTTAAACCATATCGCCGAGCAAATGGCGGTCAACGAAATAGCCGATGCCGATGATGAAGAATAAGCAAAGTTTGTAAAAAATTGCTAAAATCGCGCCCGATTTCAGGCTGCCTTAAACGCTTTGAGGCAGCCTGAAAACGTTTTTATCAGCATAAAGGACAACCCATGTCATCCCCATCCACTTGGACATCCAAACTCGGCTTCATCCTATCTGCCGCAGGTTCCGCCATTGGTTTAGGCGCAATCTGGAAATTCCCCTACACCGCAGGCACCAACGGCGGCGCGGTGTTTTTTCTGATTTTTCTGTTGTTTACCCTGCTCGTGGGCTTGCCCGTGTTGCTGGCAGAATTTTTTATCGGGCGCAAAACCGGCAAAAACCCCGTGAACGCGCTCAAAGAAATCGCGCCGCATCCCGCTTGGGCGTGGATTGGGCGCATGGGCATGGCGGCGTGTTTCGTGCTGCTGTCGTTTTATAGCGTGGTGGGCGGCTGGGTGTTTGCCTACGTTTGGCACGCCATCAGCGGCGCGATTACACCCACCACCGATTTTGCCGCGCTGTTTGGCAGCACCATCAGCAATCCCGCGATGGTTTTGGGGTTTCAGGCTGCCTTTATGCTGGTAACCATTTGGGTGGTGCAAAACGGCGTGTCCTCCGGCATTGAACGCGCCAATAAATACCTGATGCCCTTATTATTCATCATGTTTCTGGCGCTTGCCGTGCGCTCGCTCACCCTGCCCAACGCAATGGAAGGCGTGAAATTCCTGCTGCAACCCGATTTCAGCGCAGTAACCCCCGCCACATGGCTCACCGCGCTGGGGCAAGCGTTTTTCGCGCTCAGCCTAGGCGTGTCCACCATGATGACTTACGCTTCGTATTTGGATAACAAGCAAGACCTGTTCCGCTCGGCAAACAGTATTATGTGGTTGAATATGCTGGTTTCTTTGCTGGCGGGCTTGGTGATTTTCCCCGCCGTGTTCGCGCTGGGCTTTAAGCCCGATGCCGGCCCCAGCTTGATTTTTATCGTGCTGCCCGCCGTGTTCCAAAAAATGCCGTTCGGCACGCTGCTGTTTGCCGTGTTTATGGTGCTGGTGGCGTTTGCCACGCTCACATCCGCGTTTTCCATGCTGGAAACCGCCATCGCCTATTTTGTGCAAAAGCAGCCGCATTGCCGCCGCCGCATTTCGTGGACCACAGGCATAGCGATTTTTATCGTTGGTATTCCTTCCGCGCTGTCGTTTGGCGCGCTGGCGGAGTTCAAAATCATCGGTAAAACCGTGTTTGATTTGTGGGATTACTTGATTACTTCGTGGATTATGCCGCTCAGCTCGCTTGCCGTGTGCGTGTTGGTGGGCTGGGTGTTGAAGCGCGAAACCGTGTTGCCCCACATGATGCTGGGCAGCGATTTGCCGCCCGTTATCGCCCGCATTTGGCGCGGCACGGTGCGCTATGTTGCGCCGATTGCGATTTTGCTGGTGTTTGCGAATACGTTGGGGTGGATTTAAGTTTCAGGCTGCCTTGGGCGATTAAGGCAGCCTGAAATTTATGGTTAAACAGAACAATCGTAGGGTGTGCAGCTTTGCTGCGCACGCCGTTTAAGGCAGCCTGAAACTCAATCCACTCAACAAAAATACCCAACACTCCCTACCCGTTCCATATTTTCAGGCTGCCTTAACAGCCTAAGGCAGCCTGAAAAATAAAACCGTTTAGCGTTCTGCCAAACAGTTTTTTAATGGATAGATTGGGTTTCAGGCTGCTTAATCCCATCATATTTGGTTGATGCTACTACCATCTCCCCTACGTCCAGCCGAACGAAGCATCCTTTTTTCGGGAAAAAGCGTGCGCTTGTTCGACGACGCACGAAGTGCGGCTAGTTCGCACGCGCCGAAAAAAGGATGCGGAGTAAGGGAAGTCTGCGAAGCAGACCTGCACGTCGGGGTCGCCTTTCTTTTGCTTACTTTTCTTTGGCGAAGCAAAGAAAAGTAAGTGCCCCGCTGGCATGAAGCGCATGGTTAAGACTACGCAAATACCAACCACAAAGCACCAACCAAACTTTCAGGCTGCCTAACCGCGAGCACAAATGCTTGGGCAGCCTGAAACGCCAATCCGCGGCCCCCTACGGCTTGCTTGCAAGCCTTGCACTGGCTGGAATAAAAAGGCAGCCTAAAACACATCCCAACCCATTTTCAGGCTGCCCACCCCAAAGGCAGCCTGAAACCTTTGCACCCCCCTTCACAAAACATTACAATCCCCCATCCCACCATCTTGCAAACACCCCATCCCACCGTGCAACAAACCGCCTTCGATTTCAACGACCCCGCCTATCCCCGTTTCGACAAACTGCTCGGCAACGCCAACGCCGAGCTCATCTACATCCTGCAACAAGAGCACGACCAATTCCTCTACATCTGGGGCGAGCAAGGCTCAGGCAAAAGCCACATCCTGCAAGCATGGGTGGGGCAAGCCCTGCAAAACCGGCAAACTGCCGTATACATCGACGCAGGCACCACCCCGCTCACCGACAGCGCCGTGCAAGCCGATTTCGTCGCCATCGACCAAATAGAAAAACTCAACGATGCCGAGCAAGCCACCCTGTTCTACATCTTCAACCACTTTCGCAACAGCAAACGCGGGCATCTGCTGCTCTCCGCCGACACCCCGCCCAGCAAACTCCACCTGCGCGAAGATTTGCGCACCCGCATGGCATATTGCCTTGCCTACGAAGTCAAATCGCTCAGCGCCGAAGAAAAAATCGCCGCCCTTACCAACATGGCAAAAACCCGCCAGCTCAACATCGACCCCGGCATCTACCAATACCTGCTAGACCATTGGCGGCAAGATCTCGGCAGCCTAATCACCATGTTCAACGACCTTGCCAATTATTCCATCAGCCAAGGCAAGCCCATCACCCTACCCCTGCTGCGCCGCCTGCTCAAACAACAGAAAACCCGCCCATGAAAAACCTCGCCATCTTTGACCTCGACCACACCCTCATCAACACCGACAGCGACAACGCCTTCCCCAAATTCCTGATAGAACAAGGCTTGCTGGATGCCGATTACGCCACCGCGCAAAACGAAAAATTCTATCAAGACTACCTTTCAGGCTGCCTCAACGTTGCCGATTTTGTCCGCTTTCAAATCAGCCCCATCGCCCATCTCACCCCCGCCCAGCGCAACGAATTGCACCAACAATTCCAAGCGCAATACATCGCCCCCCATGCCAGCCAAGCCGCCAAAGACCTCGTAAACCGACACCACCGCGCAGGCGACGAACTGCTGGTTATCTCGTCCACCAACGAATACATCATCGCCCCCATCTGCCAACAAATCTTCGGCATTGATAACATCATCGGCACGCAGCTAGAAACCGATGCCAACGGCTTGTTTACAGGCAACATCGTTGGCACGCCCAGCCTGCAAGAAGGCAAAATCACACGGCTCAACCAATGGCTCGCCGCGCGGGGCGAAACCCTTGCCAGCTACGGCAAAACCTATTTTTACAGCGATTCGCAAAACGACTTGCCGCTGCTGAACCTTGTGGACGAACCCGTTGCCGTTAATCCCGACGCAACCTTGCTGGCACACGCCCAAGCGCACGGGTGGGCGGTATTGCGGTTTGATGAGGCAGCCTGAAAACCCGCGCTGTGCGAAAACCGGCGCCATTCTGAAAAAGCAAAACCGTTTGGTGGCCTGCCAAACGGTTTCTTGCCGGATGATTGAGTTTTCAGGCTGCCTTCCCCCGCATAGGCAGCCTGAAAACAAAAAAAGGCAGCTCAAAAAGAGCTGCCACAAATACCTCAATCAGAGATTTTACGCTTCACAAACAATGCAGGCTCTCGCCTGCCCCTGCCATGCTGCCCGAAAGGAGAGAAAAAGCAGCACAGCAAAGCGATTTAGCACACAGTTTCGCTTGCACGAAACCCCGCACCGAATAGGTTGAATATTTCTCGTCTGTTATTTTTGTAATTCAATGTAAGCCGAATTCTATTCCTGCTTACAAATCTTGACAAGCCAAAATAGCAAGCAGCCATTTAATTTTAAAAATTAATGGATTTAAAACAAAAAACGCCAATAATCAGCAAATTTCAAAATCAATTTCTAAAACTTTTATTCCAATCGCTGCGCCACGCAACAGCGCAGCCACAAAAAAATTGCCCCACGTTTTTCAACGGGGGCACAAAAGGAACACAAACCACTACCAAATGGACTACACAGCAGCAAAGTTTGTGAACAATTTCTGTTGCCGTGTAGCTGGTGAAACGAATAGTACGCTTTTTCGTTTTTTTATGCAAATGATAGTTATTATTATTTTGTAAAATAAATACAATCTTTTGATTTTAAAAGAAACTAATTTTGGAAAATTTTAAAACAAACAAGAATAAAAAATCTAAAAACAGCGAATTGGGCATTTTCAATACCCAGGCAAAGCCTTGGCGAAACTTCGGCGGCAGCCTGAAAATCATCCCTGCCCATTGTTTTGGCTTCGCTGAAACTCGCGTTGCTCGTTTTAACTTTGTTGAAGCCTTCGGCTTTCAGGTTGCCTCATTGCCGCTATTTGTAAACCCATTTGTAAAAATGCGATAATGAGCCTTTCTTTTTACGACAACGAAAGCAACCCCATGACGGCTCAAATCATCAACGGCAAAGAAGTTTCCGAGCAATGCTTGCAACGCGTCCGCGAGCAAGTGCAGCAACGCCAGACCGAGGGCAAACGCGCCCCGGGTTTGGCGGTTATTTTGGTGGGCGAAAATCCTGCCAGCGCGGTTTATGTTCGCAATAAGCAATGCGCCTGCGACAAGGTGGGCTTTCAATCGTTTTCGCATATTTTGCCCGAGCACACCAGCGAAGCGGAACTGCTGGCGTTGATTGACACGTTGAACGCGCAAGATGATGTGGATGGGATTTTGGTGCAGCTGCCTTTGCCGCCGCATATCAACAGCCAAGAGGTGTTGGAGCGCATTCATCCCGACAAGGATGTGGACGGTTTTCATCCTTACAACGTGGGGCGGCTGCTGCAACGGATGCCCACGCTGCGTCCGTGCACGCCCAAGGGGGTGATTACGCTGCTCAATGTGTATCAAATTCCGGTGAAAGGCAAAAAGGTTACGATTGTGGGCGCGTCGAATATTGTGGGGCGGCCGATGGCGTTGGAGATTATGCTGGCGGGCGGCACGCCTACGGTTTGCCACCGTTTTACGGAAAATTTGGCGCTGGAAGTGGCAACGGCGGATATTTTGATTGTGGCGGTGGGCAAGCCGAATTTTATTAAAGGCGCGTGGATTAAGCCGAATGCGACGGTGATTGATGTGGGCATCAACCGCTTGGAGGATGGCTCGCTGTGCGGCGATGTGGAATTTGCGGCGGCGCAGGAGCGCGCGTTTGCGATTACGCCTGTGCCCGGGGGCGTGGGCCCGATGACGATTGCGAGTTTGTTGGAGAATACGTTGCAGGCGGCGGGGATGCATGAGGCAGCCTGAAAACAAGGTTGAAACGGGGCAAGCGCGTTTGGCGTAGCCCAAATAAAAAACGGCACAGGATGAATTCTGTGCCGTTTTGGGTTTTCAGGCTGCCTATTTTTTCTTTTTCACAAGGGTGATTTTACCATTGACCATTTTGAGCGTGCCCGTGGCGGATGGGGCGGGCGCGGTTTGGTTTTGGGCTTGGCGCGGTTTGCCCGTTTTCACTTCATTGGAGCCTTCGGTTTTAGCTTCGCTGAAACCCGCGTTGCTCGTTTTCAGGCTGCCTTTGGCGGCATCGCGATTGGCTTGGTTGCTTTTCAGGCTGCCTTTGCGCGATTGCTTTTGTTGGGCGGGTTCAATCTTTTCAACGGGTGCGTCAGCGGCTGAGGTGGCAACGGACGCGGCGGCTTTTTCACCGGCAGTCGGGTTGGCATTGCTATGCGCTGCTTTCAGGCTGCCTGAATCCTCTGCCGTGGCTTGCTTTTTGCCTTTGCGCGATGAGCTTGGCTTAGCGGCTTGTTTGGCTTGGTTTGCCTTCGCATCCGCTGTTTTTGCTTGGTTTGTTTTGGCTTCGCTGAAACCCGCCTCGCTTGTTTTCGCTTCGTTGGCGCCTTCGGTTTTAGCTTCGCTGAAACTCGCGTTGCTCGTTTTCAGGCTGCCTTTGGCTTTGCGTGATTTCTTGCCCGCGCTGCCTTCAATAGGTGCAGCCGCAGTTTCCGCCGCTTTCTTGCCGCGTGCCTTTTTCAGGCTGCCGCTATCGTTCGCCGCTTGTTTTTTCGCTTTGCGCGATGAGCGCGATTCGCCGCCCGACACCAGCACTAAATCAATCTTGCTGGTATCCAAATCGGCGCGGGCCACTTTGATGACTACGCGGTCGCCCATTTTAAACTGCACGCCGCTGCGCTCGCCTATCATCGACAGCGTTTCGGGGTGGTAGTTGAAATAATCCTCGCCTAAATCACTCACGTGCACCATGCCTTCGATGTGGATGTCGTCCAGCGTAACAAAAATGCCGAAATTCGCCATGCCGCTGATTTTGCCTGCGAAGACTTCGCCCACTTTGTCGCGCATATAGTAGGTTTTGAGCCAGTTTTCCACGTCGCGGCTGGCATCGTCGGCGCGGCGTTCGCAATGCGACGAATGCGCACCGAGTGCTTGCCAGTCGGCTTGGTATTGTGTGCCCGCCAACACGGCTTTGATGGCGCGGTGCACCAGCAAATCGGGATAGCGGCGGATGGGCGAGGTGAAATGGGTGTAGTGCTCATACGCCAGCCCAAAATGCCCTGCGTTGTGCGGCTCGTATTGGGCTTGCTGCATGGAGCGCAGCAGCATGGTTTGCAGCAATTCGCGGTCGTCGCGCTCGGCGATTTGGTCGGCAAGGGCGGCATAATCTTTGGGCGTGGGGTTATCGCCGCCGCCCAGTTTCAAGCCCAGCAAGCCCAGTTGTTCGCGCAGCGCGGCTAGTTTTTCGGGCGTAGGACCAGCATGATTGCGATAGAGGGCGGGATGCTTGTTTTTTAACAGAAAATCCGCCGCGCACACGTTCGCCGCCAGCATACATTCTTCAATCAATTTATGCGCATCGTTGCGCACCACGGGGATGATGCGGTCAATTTTGCCGTTGTCGTTGAACAGCATTTGCGTTTCGCTGGTTTCAAATTCCATCGCGCCGCGTGCATGGCGTTTTTTCTGCAATATTTTGAATAATTTGTATAAAGTGTTGAGCTGCTCGCTGTATGGATTTTGCGTTTTTTGGCTAATCCATTCCCACACTTGGTTATAGGTAAGCCTGCCGTGCGATTTCATCACGGCGGGGTAGAAGCGATACGATTTGATGTTGCCCGCAAACGTGATTTCAATGTCGCACACCAT
>CAUQDE010000043.1:0-9638 GCA_963516425.1 uncultured Kingella sp. | reverse complement strand
ACGAAGTGGTGATGGACTTTTTTGACAAACTCAAATCCACCTCGCGCGGCTATGCATCGCTGGACTACGAGTTTAAAGAGTTCCAGCCGTCCGATCTGGTGAAGCTGGACATTATGGTAAACGGCGACAAAGTGGACGCGCTCAGCCTGATCGTCCACCGCCAAACCGCCGTGCAGCGCGGCCGCGAACTGGCCAGCAAAATGCGCGAACTGATACCGCGCCAAATGTTTGACATCGCCGTTCAGGCTGCCATCGGCGGGCAGATTATCGCCCGAGAAAACGTCAAAGCCCTGCGCAAAAACGTACTCGCCAAATGCTACGGCGGCGATATTACCCGTAAGAAAAAACTGTTGGAAAAACAAAAAGCCGGTAAAAAACGCATGAAACAAGTGGGGAATGTGGAGATTCCGCAATCAGCGTTTTTGGCGATTTTGGAGATTGGGGATAAGTAAGCCGCTATGCAAGTTATAAATATTATTTTTCTAGGAATATCTTTATGCTAAAAGAATTACTTTCAACTCTTCTTATATTTATTAATGTATTATTCATAGCATATATTTTTTATTATGTAGTTTACAAACGCATAAATAATATTAATCATCAAATAATATATGTAATATTTTACCTTTGCCCATTATTATTTTTTCCATTTGCAAAAAATAATATGCTTTGCTGGATAATAGGTACACTTTGCAGCTTAGGAATTGTATTCACAACATCTTATTTTTTAACTAAAATGGTTAGAGAATACGCTGAAAACAAAGAACAAGTAATACATCCTATTTTATTAATTCTTTCATACTGTTTCTTTGCTACTATTATGTTTTTTAATATATTAGGTTTTGTAGAATTAATTTTAATTGCAGCTGGAATCTTGACATAGGTAACCAGTTAAAACCACAACCCAACTATGTAATTATTAAATAAAAAAATTAGAATGTAACAAACAACCGCATATCTCCCCATGCCACAAGAAACCCCCACCCAAAAAACCGAACGCCTAATCCGCGAAATCAACCGCATCCACGCCCAATATTCGCAGGATTATTTTGAAACAGGCAAAGTCGCCAAGCTCAATCTCAGCCGCACGCTCGCCCATGTGCCGACCGAGCATATTTTGTCGTATCGGCTGAACCTGCACGAAGCGATTAACGACTACTTGGCATTCGCCGACACGCGCGGCATAGACTTTTTCTACCGTGTCAAAACCGCCGAAAGCATCGCCGACAAAATCCGCCGCTACACCGAGCGCGAAAACCAATACCCCGTAAACAATATCCTAAACGACATCTTCGGCGCGCGCGTGATTCTGCCATCTGAAAGCGTTGCCGAAATCATGCAGCGTTTGGACGATTGGAAAACCCAATACAGCCTGAAAAACTGGTATCTGCGCGATGTAGACGGCTATATCGGCATCCACGTTTATTTTAAAAACGCCAGCAATTTCTACTACCCGTGGGAATTACAAATCTGGGACGAAAAAGACGCCGCCGAAAACATCCGCAACCACATCGCCTACAAACGGCAATTCGTTCAGGCAGCCTGAAAACCACACTAACCCTATTTTCAGGCTGCCTAAACCACCCCATCCACCCACAACATAAGGAACCCCCATCCGTGAACACCAACTTCATTCTCTACGGCGCCATCGCGCTCTTTATTGTCGGCATCATCATGCTGGCAACCAGCAACAAAAAACGCTTGGCAACAGGCGATTGGAGCAACACCCTGCAATGGGGCTATCTGCTGCTGATGATAGGCGTATTCGGCATACTCTCCGCAGGCTTGGCGTGGAGTTTCACCGCCGTGCTGCTGCTGTTTACCGCGTTCACAGGCGCGATTTGGTTGTGGCAAAAACTCAGCCATAAAGACAAAATCAAGCCTGATAACAACCATCTGCGCGACTACATGGCGGGCTTTTTCCCCATTATCGCGGTGGTGTTTGTGGTGCGCACGTTTATTGTTGAGCCGTTTCAAATTCCGTCTAGCTCCATGCGGTCGGGGCTGGTGAAAGGCGATTTTATTTTGGTGAACAAGTTTAGCTACGGCATTCGCGTGCCTGTGTTGAACACGGTGGCAATTCCCACGGGCAGCATCCAGCGCGGCGATGTGGTGGTGTTTAATTATCCTGTTGAGCCGCAAAATAATTACATCAAGCGCATTGTGGCGGTGGGCGGCGATACGGTTGAATATAAAGACAAAATTTTGACTGTAAACGGCAAAGCCAGCGTGGACGTGTCGCAAGGTGGCTACACTTATCCCGATGATGGCAACAGCAATATTGCCCGCCAAGCCGAGCGCTTTCAATCCACCTTTGAGGGCAAAACGTTTGATGTGCTGAAAGTGGACGGTGCGCCATCGGTGGATGCGCCCACATGGAATCACTACCAATCGCTGTTTGCGCAAACGGGCTTTGAAAGCGGTTTGCAGCAAAATTGCGAATACGCGGAAGACGGCAGCGGCTTTAAATGCAAAGTGCCAGCGGGCAAATATTTTGCCATGGGCGACAACCGCGACAACAGCGCAGACAGCCGCTATTGGGGCTTTGTGGACGACAAATTGATTGTGGGCAAAGCGTTTATGATTTGGTTGAACACGGGCGAGATGAGCCGCGTGGGCACGATGATTAAATAAACAGAGGCAGTCTGAAAACGGGATGACGAGTTTGCGCAATGCAAAACCGTTTTCAGGCTGCCTTTGGCTTTACCATCGGCATATCGTTGCCCGCCAACCCATTTTCAGGCTGCCTATCCGCCCCCGCGTAGGCAGCCTGAAAATATCGCCATCATGCTAAAATAGCCCGCTTCATAAGGACACTCATCATGCAATCCCAAAACATCATCGTCGGCTTATCGGGCGGGGTGGACAGCTCCGTAACCGCCGCGCTGCTGCACCAACAAGGGCACAACGTGCGCGGCATCTTTATGCAAAACTGGGAAGACGACAACAACGACCAATATTGCAGCATCAAGGAAGACTCGCTCGACGCGATGGCGGTCGCCGACATCATCGGCATAGACATAGACATCGTCAATTTCGCGGCGCAATACAAAGACAAAGTATTCGCCTATTTTCTGCAAGAATACGAAGCGGGCAGAACGCCCAATCCCGATGTATTGTGCAACGCCGAAATCAAATTCAAATGCTTTTTAGACCACGCCATCGCCCAAGGCGCAGAAGCTATCGCCACAGGGCATTACGCCCGCAAAGAAGTGCGCAATGGCGTGCATTATCTGCTCAAAGGCGCGGACGGCAGCAAAGACCAAAGCTATTTTTTATACCGCTTGCAACCCTTTCAATTGCAACGCGCGCTCTTTCCGCTGGGCGATATGGAAAAAACCGAAGTGCGCCGCCTTGCCAGCGATTTCAGGCTGCCTACTGCCGCTAAAAAAGACAGCACGGGCATTTGCTTTATCGGCGAGCGCCCGTTCCGCGAATTTCTGCAAAAATACCTGCCCACGCACAACGGCAACATGGTAACGCCCGAGGGCAAAATCGTCGGCGAACACATCGGGCTGACTTTCTACACCATCGGGCAACGCAAAGGCTTGGGCATCGGCGGCGCGGGCGAGCCGTGGTTTGTGGCGGGCAAAAACCTCGCCCGCAACGAATTAATCGTGGTGCAAGGGCATGATGCCCCCCTGCTCTATTCAGGCAGCCTGAAAATGAACCAGCTCTCGTGGACGCTGCCCGAAAAACCCGCCGCAGGGCGCTACACCTGCAAAACCCGCTACCGCATGGCAGATGCCCCGTGCGAGCTGCGCTATTTGGATGACCACACCGCCGAGCTGATTTTTGCCGCGCCGCAATGGGCGGTTACTCCCGGGCAATCCGCCGTGTTATACGACGGCGACATCTGCTTAGGCGGCGGCGTGATTACCGAAACCGATAAGCCCATTATCGTGAAATAGGCAGCCTGAAAACCTTGTTTACCATTTAGCCGCGCTCAACCGCAGTTTCAGGCTGCCTTATCCATCCGCCCATAAAACTTAACCCCATGAAATTTACCCCAATTTCTCTGTTTAAACAGCCGTACCTGTGCCGATACAGCCAGCAGCTTTATCAACAAGCCTTTCCCGCCGAAGATCGCTTCCCCTTTTGGAGCTTGTTGCTTTTTTCTTTGCGCCCAGCCATTCGCTTTGATGCTATTGTGGATGAACATCAGCAACCCATTGGTTTTGTTTACTTAATTCATGGCGAAGGCTTGCTGTTTGTGCTTTATTTTGCGGTTGATGCGCGATGCCGCTCGCAAGGCTATGGCTCGCAAATTATCGCCGCGCTGGAACAGCAATATCCCAGCAATACCATCGTGTTAGACATTCGCGCCCCCAATCCCGCCGCTGCCGATGCGCTGCAACGCCAAAAGCGTTTGGATTTTTATCTGCGCAACGGCTTTCACATCGCCCCGTATCAATGGGTAGAAGAGGCGGAACGCTATGCCGTTTTGTATAAAGGCAACAGTTTTAATCCACAATCCTTTGCCACATTGTTGGCAAAAACCACCTTTAATCTGGTTCGCCCCACTTTGCAGGCTGCCTAACCCCCTACACAAGGACCCCCAACATGGAAAAAATCTGGCTCAACAGCTACGAAGCAGGCGTAAACGCCGAAATCGACCCCGCGCACTACACCTCGATGATAGACGTAGTGCAGCAAAGCGTTGCCAAGTTCGGCGACCAAACCGCCTTTTACAGTATGGGCAAAGAACTCAGCTACCGCCAAATCGGCGAGCTATCCGACCACTTTGCCTCCTATCTGCAAAACGTGCTCAAACTGCCGCGCGGCGAGCGCGTTGCCGTGATGATGCCCAATTTGCTGCAATACCCCATTGCCGTGTTTGGCATTTTGAAAGCAGGCTTGGTGGTGGTAAACACCAACCCGCTTTACACTCCGCGCGAGCTGGAACACCAGCTTAACGACAGCGGCGCCGGCACCATCATCGTGCTGGAAAATTTTGCTAACACGTTGGAACTCGTGCTGCCGCGCACCCAAATCAAAAACATCATCATCGCCAGCGTGGGCGAAATGTTCGGCGCCATCAAAGGCACGTTGATGAATTTTGTGCTGCGCCATGTCAAAAAAGCCGTGCCCAGCTATCAATTAACAGACACAACCTCGTTTCAGGCTGCCTTAAAGCAAGGCGCAGCCCAGCCGTTCACCCCCGTTGCCCTCACCCGCGACGACCTCGCCTTTTTGCAATACACAGGCGGCACAACAGGCGTTGCCAAAGGCGCGATGCTCACGCATGGCAACATTTGCGCCAACATGATGCAAGGCGGCGAATGGATCAAAGCCAAGCTGGTGGAAGGCAAAGAAGTGGTCATCGCCGCCCTGCCCCTTTACCACATCTTCGCGCTCACCGTGAACTTGCTGCTGTTTTTCAAGGCGGGCGCAAAAAGCATTCTCATCGCCAACCCGCGCGATTTAGACGGCTTTATCAAAGAATTGAAAAAACACCCCGTAACCGTGTTCATCGGCTTAAATACGCTGTATCGCGGCTTGATGAACAACCCCGAATTTAAAACCGTAGATTTTTCCACATGGAAACTTGCCCTCGGCGGCGGCATGGCAACCCAACAAGCCGTTGCCGAACAATGGTTTAAGCTGGTGCACATCCCCATTGTGGATGCCTACGGCTTAACCGAAGCCAGCCCTGGCGTGTGCGTGAACCCGCTCAACGCCACCGAATACTCAGGCGGCATCGGCTTGCCGTTGCCCAGCACCGATGTGCAACTGCGCGACGGACACGGCGGCGAAGTGCCCATCGGCGAAGCGGGCGAGCTTTGGATACGCGGGCCGCAAGTGATGCGCGGCTATTGGAACCGCCCCGACGAAACCGCCAAAGCCATCGACCAAAACGGCTGGCTGGAAACAGGCGACATCGCCGTGATGAACGAAAACGGCTGGCTCAAAATCGTCGACCGCAAAAAAGACCTCATCGTCGTATCAGGCTTTAACGTGTATCCCAACGAAATCGAAGACATCGTGGTCGCCCATCCCAAAGTGCTGGAAGCCGCCTGCGTGGGCGTAAAAAGTGACAAAACAGGCGAAGCGCTCAAACTGTTCGTGGTCAAAAAAGATCCAAGCCTCACCGCCGACGAACTCATCGCCTACTGCCGCACCCAGCTCACCGGCTACAAAGTCCCCCGCGACATAGAATTCCGCGACGAACTGCCCAAGTCTAACGTAGGCAAAATCTTGCGCCGCGAACTGCGCGACAGCTAAGCGCCAAGGCAGCCTGAAAACGAGATTGCATTTTCAGGCTGCCTTAGTCTTATGTTTACCCCGATGCATTTCAGGCTGCCTCAACCCCCATCGCCCCCAAAGGCAGCCTGAAAACGCCTAACCCCTTTCAAAGAACATCCACATGAAAACCGTCATCATCGACTACGGCATGGGCAACCTCCACTCCGTGCAAAAATCTGTCCACGCCGCCGCAACGCGCGCAGGCATCGCCACCCAAATCCAACTCACTTCCCGCGCCCAAGACATCTACGCCGCCGACCGCGTCATCTTCCCCGGGCAAGGCGCCATGCCCGACTGCATGGCAGCGCTCAACCGAAGCGGACTGGCCGAAGCCATCCGCGACGCGCTGAAAAACAAACCCTTTTTCGGCATCTGCGTAGGCGCGCAGCTATTGTTTGAACACAGCGAAGAAGGCGACACACAAGGTTTAGGCTGGTTTTCAGGCTGCGTCAAACGCTTTGAAGCCTGGCAAACCGACGCGCAAGGCAACCGCCTCAAAATCCCCCACATGGGCTGGAACAACGTACACCAAACCCAAGCCCATCCCCTGTTCGCCCACATCCCGCAAGATGAACGTTTTTACTTTGTCCACAGCTATTACTTCGCCCCCGCGCAGCCTGAAATCACCCTCGCCACCAGCCAATACCCACAAGAATTTGCCTGCATCATCGGCAAAGACAACGTGTTCGCCACCCAATTCCACACCGAAAAAAGCCACGAAGCAGGGCTGCAACTGTTGCAAAATTTCCTACACTGGCAACCCTAAACCCATAAAGACTTAACACTTAACTATGTAAATTTGCTAAAATACAAAATAAATTACATAGCTTAACTCAAATCATGCAACTTATCCCCGCCATTGACCTCAAAAACGGGCAATGCGTCCGCCTCAAACAAGGCTTAATGGAACAAGCCACCGTCTTTTCAGACAGCCCCGCCAAAATGGCGCAGCACTGGCTGGAACAAGGCGCGCGCCGCTTGCATTTGGTTGATTTGAACGGCGCGTTTGCAGGCGAGCCGCAAAATTTCCCCGCCATCGCCGACATTCTCGCCGCCGTATCCGCGCACATCCCCGTGCAACTGGGCGGCGGCATCCGTGATTTGGCCACCATTGAAAAATACCTCAATCTGGGTTTGACCGATGTCATCATCGGCACAGCCGCCGTTAAAAACCCCCAATTTGTGCGCGAAGCCTGCCGCGAATTCGCAGGACACATTATCGTCGGGCTGGATGCCAAAGACGGCATGGTTGCTATTGATGGCTGGGCAACGGTAACCGAGCATCATGTGGTTGATTTGAGCCAACAATTTGCCAGCGATGGCGTCAACAGCATTATCTACACCGACATCGGCAGAGACGGCATGATGAGCGGGGTAAACATTGAAGCCACCGTTCACCTTGTCCGCGCAGTAAATATCCCCATCATTGCATCGGGCGGTTTAACTAATTTAGACGATGTACGCGCGCTTTGCGCTGTGCAACACGAAGGCATCGCAGGCGCGATTACTGGGCGTGCCATCTATGAAGGCACCATTCAATTCAACCAAGCGCAACAGCTTGCCGACTCCTTAACGGCAGCCTGAAACGCGGATTAAAGATTTCTGAATAAATATAAAAAAGGAAACAATCATGTACGGTTCATTTTTGCTTATCGCGTTTATTTTGGGCTTTTGGTGCATTTGGTCGGCCAGCCGCGATGTGAATTCGTTGGGCGAAGCGTTGGGCTTTACCGTGTTGGCGATTGTCATCAAGTCGACGATGGAATGGAGCGGCATGCCCGATTTTGACGCCCAGCTTTTGACCACTTGGGGTATTCTGTTTTTGTTTACCGTGGTGGTGCTAGAAGCCATTGACCGCTTTTCCGAAAGCATGGGGATGAATATGGGCATCGCGCTGGCGGGTTCGGCGGGCTGGTTTTTGCTGGCGAAATATTTGTTTAGCGAAGCGGGCATTGCCAAAGTGGCAAGCTGGGTGGGCTAACCGGCAGCCTGAAACGCAGTGCGGCGAAACAACAACGCATTCGCCCGTTGCCAACACGATAGAAAACATCATCAAAACACCGTTATGCTGATTGGGCTGACGGTGTTTTTGCTTGTTGCGGGTTTTCAGGCTGCCGAACCGCACGCATCAAAAAGGCAGCCTGAAAACGCCCAATCCCGTTTTCAGGCTGCCTTGGCATTGAAACACGCCACCCTACGCTTTGGCTAACGCTGCGCGCATCGCCATAATCACGCCCGCATAATCATCCGCATCAAAAATCGCCGAGCCTGCCACAAAAGTATCCGCGCCTGCGGCGGCAGCGGCGGCAATGTTGTCGACTTTGATGCCGCCGTCCACTTCCAAGCGGATGCGCCGCCCGCTTTGCTGCTCGTAGGCATCCAGCAGGGCGCGGGTTTGGCTCAGTTTTTCCAGCGTGTGCGGGATGAATTTTTGCCCGCCGAAACCGGGGTTCACCGACATCAGCAACACCATATCCAGCTTGTCCAACACGTTTTCCAACACTGCAATTGACGTGGCAGGGTTTAACACCAAGCCCGCCTGTTTGCCCGCATCTTTAATCAGCGACAGGCTGCGGTCCACATGGCGGCTGGCTTCGGGATGGAAGGTGATGATGTCGGCGCCTGCTTTGATAAACGCGCCAATCATGTCGTCCACAGGCTCAATCATCAGGTGCACATCTATCGGTGCGCTGGTATGCGGGCGCAGCGCGGCGCAAATCATCGGACCAAAGGTGAGATTGGGCACATAATGGTTGTCCATCACATCAAAATGAATCATGTCGGCGCCTGCGGCAATCACGTTGCGCACTTCTTCGCCCAAGCGGGCAAAATCGGCAGACAAAATGCTGGGAGCGATGCGGTAATGGCTCATGTTCAATCCTTTAATTAAAAAAATAGCAATAGCGCGATTTTAGCACCGCCTGCGTTTTTCAGGCTGCCTGAATGCGCATAAAGCCTTATCCAACTGCGCGCGCCATTGGGCGACACGCGCTATAATCGCGCCTTTTCATTTTCGGAACACCTAACCATGTCTAAAAAACCCAAACACGAATTAGAAAACAACAAGCTGCAAAAACGCCTGCGCCACGCCGTGGGCGATGCGATTAATGATTTCAACATGATTGAAAACGGCGACAAGATTATGGTGTGCCTGTCGGGCGGCAAGGATAGCTACGCGCTGCTGGACATCCTACGCCAGCTTCAAGCCTCCGCGCCGATTGAGTTTGAACTCGTTGCCGTGAACCTAGACCAAAAGCAACCGGGTTTTCCCGAACACGTTTTGCCCGAATACCTGAGCAGCATCGGCGTGCCCTACAAAATCGTGGAAGAAGACACCTATTCCACCGTTAAGCGCGTGCTCGACGAAGGCAAAACCACCTGCTCGCTGTGCA
>CAUQDE010000042.1:0-9681 GCA_963516425.1 uncultured Kingella sp. | reverse complement strand
CTGAAACCTTTGCAAAACCTGCAACCGATGGAGCGTCGGCGGCTCGCCGACATTTTCCAACCAGTCAAACCCTATTGAACAAAGCATTTAGCGACGAGCCGTCGCCGCTCCAATTTAAATTTCAGGCTGCCTTTTTTGGGGGGGCAAAGGTTTCAGGATGCCTCAACCCTTCGCGCAACGGAAAACAGAACATGGCGTATCGCCGCCATACCCACTCTTTCCGTTGCCGTAGCGCAAGCGTTTCAGGCTGCCTTTGGGCATGGCAAAGGCAGCCTGAAAATAAGAAACGCCGTCATTCCCGCGCAGGCGGGAATCTTGTTTGATATTCAGAAATGATTGGAAAAACAAGCTGCTGTTGTAGGTCGGGCATTGATGCCCGACAAATGCCAAGCTATTTATCTTCATACGCCACAACGAAAAATGTCGGGCATCAATGCCCGACCTACGGTTTCGCAGAGATTTCAGGCTGCCCATCCCGCCTAACCCTGTAAACAAAAAAGTCAGGCAAAACACCCGACTTCCTATTTATCCCGCCATTAGGCAGCCTGAAACTGCTGCCCACTCGCTGCCAATTTTTTCAGCACATAATTCAACGCCACGCCGTAAGCGGGCACAAACAGCAGCGTGCAAATAGTGAGCTTGAACAGATAATCCACAAAGGCGATGTGTTGCCAGTTTGCCGCCATAAAAGCATCATCGCTGCCTGCAAAGGCGATGGCGAAAAACAACAGCGTGTCCAGCGCATTGCCCACAAATGTGGACGCAGTGGGCGCAATCCACCACGATTTGAGCTGGCGCAGTTTATTGAACACGAAAATATCCATCAGTTGCCCAAACGCATAAGCGGAAAAACTGGCAAGCGCGATGCGGAACACAATCGGCACAAAGGTTTGCAGCGAGGCGATGCCCGTCCACGCGCCTTGTTGGAACAGCACGGAAAGGGCGTAGGACAACAGCAGCGCGGGCAGCATCACGAAAAAGATGATTTTGCGCGCCAGCGTTTGCCCGAAAATGCGCACGGTTAAATCGGTGGCGAGGAAGATAAAGGGGAACGTGAGCGCGCCCCATGTGGAATGGACTTCAAAGCCGTTGGGCAGCGTGATGGTGAAGGGGAACTGCACCAGATAGTTGCTGGATGCGATAACGGCGATGTGGAACAACACCAGCCAGAAGAGTGCTTGCGATTTTTGCTTGTGGGTGAACAGATAATTTTGCATAGGGTTTCCTAGTTTTGGTTTTGATGATTATCAACGCGGGAGGGTTACGAACCGCGCGGGGTTGAAAAGGGCAGCCGTTTTCAGGCTGCCTGCGAAGGGGCGGATTATAAGGAAATTTTGGCTCAATGGGCAGCCTGAAATTTATTTTTGCCAATGGCAAGATAATTGGGCTGTGCCGTTGAAGATGATTGATAAGGTTTGGCTAGATGCCGCAGCGGGCGGGGTGCAACGCGCGACAATGCTTTGCTTGCGATAGCGCACATCTAACTCCGCACGAACAATTAGTGCAGAATAGTGCATAGCGAGTTCTGAATAACTTACTGGCGAACTAACGGCTCGGCGGTTTCGTGCAGCGCAATCACATCGCTGTTTAGCTGCACAGAATTTTGAATAAGTAAAAATGCCTGCTTTGTACATTAGGAAAATTTATACTATCATTTCTTAATACAGCATTGAAGTGCAAATTTTTCTATCGGCGAATAAGTACGATATAAAATTTGAGCAAAGAAAAGGGTAATTATAACATCCAATACAAGAAACATAATAAAACCTCTACCATTTAAAGTGGGTAGATAAATATGTTTCGCGATGCCAAAAATAATGGTGTGTTGCAGCAAAATAATGGAATAACCAAACGGTGCTAACTTATTCAAATAAATTACAGCAGAAAAACTTTGTATTTTCTTTGCAATAAAAAATGAAAAATATATTGCTGGCAAACTGACACAATAAGATAAAGGGTGAAGCATAAATAACCTATCAATATAATTAGGCGTATAATTATAATATGAAATTGTAATAAAACTTCCAATCAATAACATAAACGCCATATAATATCTTATTGCCCTGCTTGTAAAATATATTTTGTTTCTAAATAAAATCATCCCTAATAAATATTCTGGTATACGTGGAATAAAAAACCACCAAGGCTGAACCATTATCTCTTTAGTTAAATAAAATGAAATGCAGCCAATTAACATAAAAACACATAAAAAAACTATTGCCAATCTGCTTCGGCTAATTTTGTGCAACACAGGAGAAATTGCATATAAAATAATTAACGTTCCAACAAACCATTCTCCAATAAACCAACCTGAGCCATTTAATAAACTTGCAATATTATTTTCATAAGGAATCATGAATATAAATAATCTTAATAGCTCACTAATAGAAGCAGGGTTCCAAAGATAGTAACTAATAGGCGTTAATTCTAAATAGCTTGAATTAAGCAGCCCAATAACCAACCAAATAAATGACATAAACCAATATGCAACAAACCAAGGAATAATCATACGAATCAATTTTTTCTTATAAAAATTTGATAATGTGTCTTTTTTATCCAAAGTATTTCCCATCAAGTATCCACTAATTCCAAAGAATAGAATAACTCCTAGAGCTCCCCCCCAGCCAGCAGGACTAATATGTGCCCACATTGCATTAGGCAGTGGAATAGCAACTGCAAAGTGCGCAAAAACTACCAATAAGCAAGAGATAACTCTAATGGTATCAATTTCTGTTTCTCTCATAATGAATTCCTTTATTTTTGTTACTGTTTATCGTGCTGAAACAAGCGTTCACGCGCCATCGTTTCAAACGCCGTCCCCCGCCGTCCGTAGTTGGCAAAGGGATGAATCGCAATGCCGCCGCGCGGGGTGAATTCGCCGAACACTTCAATGTATTTTGGATTCATCAGCGCGATTAAGTCTTTCATGATGATGTTCACGCAATCTTCGTGAAAATCGCCGTGGTTGCGAAAGCTAAACAAATACAGTTTGAGCGATTTGCTTTCCACCATTTTCACATCGGGAATATAGCGGATGATGATGGTGGCAAAATCAGGCTGCCCCGTCATCGGGCAAAGGCTGGTGAACTCGGGGCAGACAAATTTCACAAAATAATCATTATCGGGGTGTTTGTTATCAAACGCTTCCAGCACTTCGGGCGCGTAGGTGGTGGGGTATTGCGTTTTTTGATTGCCCAGCAGCGTGATGCCACCAAGTTCTTGCGATGAGCGAGACATAGCATTTCCTTTTTGTAAAACGCGTTTTCAGGCTGCCTATGGCTGGCGGCAGCCTGAAAACTTGGCGGTGCATTGTAGCAAATATTCGGGCAAAGCCGCAGCAAGTCCTTTATAATACGCCCAATTTTCCATTCCTTTCAGGCAGCCTGAAACCCATTTTCAGGCTGCCTGAAACATCCTAAAACACGAGAACTTGATTCATGAAATTTATAGATGAAGCCAAAATAGAAGTCTTTGGCGGACGCGGGGGCAACGGCGCAGCCAGTTTCCGTCGTGAAAAATTTGTGCCGCGCGGCGGGCCCGATGGCGGCGATGGTGGGCGCGGCGGCAGCGTGTTTGCCGTTGCCGATGAAAACGTGAACACGCTGGTGGAATACCGTTTTGTGAAACGCTATCAAGCCAAAAACGGCGAAAAAGGGCATGGCTCCGATCGCTACGGCGCAGGCGCAGACGACATTGAACTGCGCATGCCCGTTGGCACGCTGATTCGCGATGTGGATACCGATGAAATCGTTGCCGATCTCACCCACCACGGGCAACGCGTGTGTGTGGCAAAAGGCGGCAAAGGCGGCTTGGGCAATATCCATTTCAAATCGTCGATAAACCGCGCGCCCAAGCAGTTCACCAACGGCGAAGAAGGCGAAGCGCGCACCTTGCAATTGGAGCTGAAAGTGTTGGCAGATGTAGGGCTACTGGGCATGCCAAACGCGGGCAAATCCACGCTGATTCGTGCCGTATCCGCCGCACGCCCCAAGGTTGCCGATTATCCGTTTACCACGCTGCATCCCAATCTGGGAGTGGTTCGCATGGATGAAAACAACAGCTTTGTGATGGCAGACATCCCCGGGCTGATTGAAGGCGCGGCAGAAGGCGCAGGCTTGGGGCATCGTTTTTTGAAACACCTATCGCGCACAGGCTTGCTGCTGCACGTTGTGGATTTAGCTCCGTTTGACGAAACCACCGACATCGCCGCCGAAGCCTTGGCGATTGTGAACGAGTTGCGAAAATACGACGAAGAGTTGTACGACAAACCGCGCTGGCTGGTGCTCAACAAGCTGGATATGTTAGACGAAGAGACCGCGCAGCAACGCATTGCCGACTTGCTTGCCGCCATCGGCTGGGACTACCCCGCCCCCGATGACCGCTTTGAATTTGACATGACCACGCCCAGATTGTTTAAAATTAGTGCCTTAACGCACGAGGGCACGCAGGAATTGGTGCAGCAGATTAACCAATATATCAGCGAGAAAAAACGCCTGATGGCAGAAGCAGCCGCTGCCCAAGCCCAACAGCAGCCTGAAATGGATTTGCCTGAAACCAATCGTGATGTGTTTCAGGCAGAGGATTGATTAACTAACTTGTAAGAGAGAAATTATGAAAATTGTGAAAACTTTGGTTACTGTGGCGATTTTGGCTGGGGCGTATCATGTGTATAAAACTTATGACTTTACTATTATTCCGCCGACTGATACTGCTGTAAAAGAGGCATTTCGCCAAAGTAACCCTAATGCTGTTGATACCAAAGACCCTAGAAAGATTATTTTAACCATTACCAAACCTTGTCAAAAAATACAAGGTGGCATAACAGATGGTGTCTATTCCTGCAATTTTGAGGTTTATTCTCGCAGCACCTCTAAAACAACAGAATACACCAACGTTCATATTGCCAAACGCAAAGGTAATTGGTACGTTAAACAAATGCCACAATAACCCCATCAACCCCTTTTCAGGCTGCCTCCCCCATCAAAGGCAGCCTGAAAACCATTCCCCGCCCCACCATGAACAAACACACCCGCCAAGAAATCTTTGAACGCCTACGCGCCGCCAATCCCCATCCCACCACCGAACTCCATTTCAGCAGCCCGTTTGAGCTGCTGATTGCCGTGTTGCTGTCGGCGCAAGCCACCGATAAGGGCGTGAACAAAGCCACCGAAAAGCTGTTTGCCGTGGCCAATACGCCGCAAGCGATGTTGGATTTGGGGCTGGATGGCGTGCGCGAGTATGTGAAAACGATTGGGCTGTATCAAACCAAGTCCAAGCACATTATGCAAACGTGCCGCGCACTGTTGGAAAAGCACGGCGGCGAAGTGCCGCAAACGCGCGAGGAGCTGGAAGCCTTGGCGGGCGTGGGGCGCAAAACGGCGAACGTGGTGCTCAATACCGCTTTTGGGCAGCCCGTGATGGCGGTGGACACGCACATTTTCCGCGTTGCCAACCGCACAGGTTTGGCGCGTGGCAAAACCGTGCGCGAAGTGGAAGACAAGCTGATGAAATATGTACCCAAAGAATTTTTGCTGGACGCGCATCACTGGCTGATTTTGCACGGGCGCTACACCTGCAAGGCGATTAAGCCGCAATGCCCAAGCTGCATCATCAACGATTTGTGCGAGTATGGCGCGAAAGAAACGGCAGCCTGAAAAAGCACTTTCAGGCTGCCTTGTGTTGGGATTGGTAATCTAAGCTACGCTTGCTTTTATTCAATTAAAATATTCTCACTACAAAACGCCAACACTTCACTATAATCTGCGAGCTTTTCTTTTACGTTTAAAAAATTATTATTTTTATCTTTATTTCTTCCCTAGAGAAAAGAAAATTCAATTATTGAACAAATTTCAGTATTATCAATATAGCACCCATCACTATAAATATTATTTTTTTATTACTAACCTATCAAAAACTCCACCGAAATATTTTAAATAATCATGTAAAAATAACTTTCCCTCTTATTAAAAACGATGTTAAATTCTTTTTCTATTATTTCAGCAACAACATTAACATCTAATTTAGATGTATAAGTAATGAAAAAAATTGTTTCATTTATTCCACCTGTTTATTACTAGACACAAAATATAAAAATGCTCCTTTTATGCCGTAATTTACTGATGTGGTTGCCTTGGCAACAAGAGGCGGCCTGAAACGAAAGCTCACTTTCAGGCAACCTTAGGCTACCTTAGGCTACCTTGTTCCACAAAGCAAATTTATTTCGTACGCTTTAAATGCTTTTCAGGCTGCCTTATGGTTCACAAGGCAGCCTGAAAACGTATTCCCTATTATTTACGCAAGCCCAAGCGGGTGATAACGTTGCGGTAGGTGTCCGCATCGGTGCGGCGCAAGTAAGCCAACAAGCGGCGGCGTGCGCTGACCATTTTCAACAAGCCGCGACGGCTGTGTTTGTCTTTGGGGTTGGCTTTGAAGTGGGGGGTCAAATCGTTGATGCGGAATGTGAGCAATGCGATTTGCACTTCTGACGAGCCGGTGTCGCCCTCTTTGCGTTGGAAATCTTTAACGATTTGGGCTTTTTGTTCTACGGTTAGCATAGTTGTTTTTCCTAAAAAATAATGCCTTGCGGCGGACAAGTTTGCCGAGTAGCGCAAGCCACCCGTTTGCAAACTCCGAATTCGTTTCGTGCCAACGAAACGAAGCGCGAATTATGCCATAATTTTCAGCGCGATGTGAGATATTTTTGCGTGCAAGGCGTTGATATTGCTTGTTTACCGCTTTCAGGCTGCCGCACAAAAAATTTCAGGCTGCCTCAATCGCAACAGGCAGCCTGAAAACGCTTAACGCATCAGTAAGACGAATCAACCACAACTTCTTCGCCATAACCGCCGTTCACGGGCAGTGGGCGGTTGGTGCTCACGGCCGAGCGAATCACGCGGATGCCGCGGATGCCGGCTTCGCGCGCGGCCAATACGTCATCGTTGCTGTCGCCGTAGTGGATTTTGGATTGGGCTTTAACGATGTACGCCGTTTTGTCGTATTTGTATGGCGCAACGGGCGTGTCGCGGGTGTAGCTGATGGGCTTCATGTTTTTCACGCCAAAGGTGCGTTCCAAGATTTTGGCAAGTTGGTCCATGGTGCCGTCTTTGTGTTTTTTGGCGGGGGTGCGCCCGGTGATGAACACCACTTGATCGCCGCGCGCTTGGTGCATTTCAATGATTTTTTTCGCCGATTCTTTGGGGATGGAGCTCAAATCGCAGCCGTCGGCAACGTAGTCCCAGAATTTTTGGTTGTGCAGGTATTCATAGCCGTTGGGCGACCATTTGTTGCGGCCGTAGTAAAAGCATTGCGAAGACACCAGCACGGTATCGTCGATGTCAAAGCTCACGGTCATCGGGGGCATGTCTTTGATGCTTTCGCGGATTTCGTCCACAGTTACCCAGCGCACATCGGGGCTTTTCACGATGTCGGCAGCGGTTACGCCTTTGTGGTCGTAAGGCACTTTGGGGCCTTTGGCCAAAGCGGGGATGGCAGCCAGCATCAGGGCGGCGAACACGGTTTTTTTCATGATTGACATGGTTGGCTCCTATCAAAAGGGGTTAAGATTTGTTTACAGAAAAACGGCGATATTTTACGTTAGTTAATTTGGTTTAGCAATTGGGGACAAGACGGTTTTCAGGCTGCCGATTGCGCATCAAGGCAGCCTGAAAACCGAAGGCGGCAACGGCGTTAAAACTACAGCAGCGGGCTAAACAGCCGCACCACGTTTTCCACCAGCCCCCAAACCTTGTCGCGCTGCTGCCAATGCGTGGGCGAAATCAAATGGCTGCTGTGCAAATATTGCTGCTGCAACTGCGCGATGGCTTCCGTGGCCGGCGCATCGTAAATCGCCAGGCTGATTTCCAAGTTCAAAAAGAAGCTGCGCATATCCATATTCACCGTGCCGAACAGCGCGTAATCGCTGTCCACCGTCAGCGTTTTCGCATGCAGCAAGCCGCCGTGAAACAGCGCAATTTTTACCCCTGCATTCAACAGCTTGGGGTAATACGCCCGCGAAGCCCAGCGCACGAGCAGCGAATCCACCTTGGCGGGCAAAATCAGGGTAACGTCCACGCCGCGCTTGGCGGCCGTGGTCAGCGCGGTGAGCAGCAATTCGTCGGGCACGAAATACGGCGTGGTAATCATCACGCGCGATTTCGCCGCATGGATGGCGCACACAATCGTTTCGTAAATCACAGGGTCGGATTGGTTGGGCGCAGACGGAATCACTTGGGCAACCGCGTCGCCCGACTGGCGTTTAATCGTGAGCAATTCGGGGATTTTGCCGCTGATTTGCTCAATCTGCTGCTGCACTTCGGTTAAGTTTTCATCGGTTTCCACCGCCACATCTGCATAAAACACCGCCGCCAGTTCCAACACCATTTCGCCGCGGCACCGCATCATCACGTCCACCCACTCGCCCACGCCCGCGCCTTGCTTGAAAAACCGCGGGTCCACCAAATTGAAGCTGCCCGTGTAGGCAATCAGATTATCCACAATCAAAATTTTGCGGTGGTTGCGCAAATCGCTGCGCGCGAAAAACGTTTTGAACACGCCCACAGGCAGCGCAGGCACAATCCGCACGCCTGCTTCGCGCAACTGCGCCTCCCATTCGCTGCCCAAAAATGCGCCGCTGCCCACCGCGTCCGCCAAAATCGTGCATTCCACGCCGCGCTTCGCCGCATCCCGCACCGCGCCCAGCAGCATTTGAATTTTCCCTTGCGGCTCAATAATGTAAAACGCCAGCGCGCACGTTTGCTGGGCAGCCTGAATATCCGCCAGCATGGCATCAATAATTTCATCCGTTTGCGTGAGCAAGCGCATGGCGTTGTTTTCGCTCGGCGCAAGCCCCGTAACGCTGGTGGCAACATGGCTGATGCCTTGATAACGCTGCTGCATTTGGCGGTTCAGCTCGGCATTGCCATCGCCCAAATGCTGCTCGGCAAACGCGCGGTAAAACGCATTCATCTGCTCGCTGCGCTTAGCGCGCGCCGTGCCCAGCCGTGGCTCGCCAATCACAAAATACGCAATCACGCCAAACACGGGAAACACAAACAAAATGATGAGCCACGCAAACGCCGTGCCCGTGTTGCGCTGCTTATACAGCACACGAACCACGCAGGCGACCACTGCCAGAATGTGCAGCCAAAGAAAGACTTGTGTCCAAGAAATATCCAAATCCATGTTTACCCCGTTCAATCAATCAAATATCGGCAGCCTGAAATTCTAACCGCGTTTCGTTTGCATAAAAAGGCAGCCTGAAAACATTAAACCGTTTTCAGGCTGCCTTTTGATTCAGCGATTATTGAACTTTAATTTCAACATCCACGCCTGCCGGCAAGTCCAGCTTCATCAGCGCGTCGGTTGTTTTGTCGGTCCAATCCACGATGTCCATCAAGCGCAAGTGCGTGCGGATTTCCAATTGCTCACGCGAAGTTTTGTTCACGTGGGGAGAGCGCAAAATGTTGAAACGCTCAATTTTAGTAGGCAAAGGAATCGGACCTTTTACCACTGCGCCCGTGCGTTTGGCGGTTTCAACGATTTCTTGCGCCGAACGGTCAATCAAGCTGTAATCATACGCTTTCAAGCGGATACGGATTTTTTGGTTAGCCATCAGTCTGTATCCTTGTATTAAGCAATCACGCTAGCCACAACGCCCGCACCTACTGTGCGACCACCTTCGCG